>CAUQMN010000270.1:0-2912 GCA_963518765.1 uncultured Campylobacter sp. | reverse complement strand
GGCGAAAACGCGGCTGCAAAGATGCTTACGGTATCAAGCAAATGGCCGCTAGGCTTGCCGCCGGAGTTAAATCCGTAAAGATAGAAACAAAGCGCGAAAAGCAGCGCCGAGGTCCACGCCATCCTAGCGTCGCGTCTATAAACTCCGAAAATAAAAATCGCCGAAAAATAAACCAAAAACGCGCCGCTAATAAAAGGCAACACGCATAAAAGCGCGTAAAAAGCTAGCATTTTGCGTAGTTGATAAAGATAAATGCTCAAAAGCGAGAGCGCGATTATGATACCGGCGTCGTTTACCAAAATCGCCGACGCCATCGTCGCAGGAAGCAATATAAACACGACCGCGCTTACTACTCGGTCAAATTTGCGTTTTAAAATTTGCTTTGAGATCTTGTAAAGTAGCGCGACGCTAAAAATGTGGCAAATAACGAAAGGAAGCCGCAAAGCATAGTCGTTTTGTCCGAAAACCTCGACCGAAAATCTAGCCAAAACGGCTGAAATTTTAGACGAGTTATAAAACGCATCCGCCTCGTAGTAGCTAATGCTAAGCGTACTAATCGCATACGACAAAAAGCAAAAATCTATAAGGCAGATGATAAAAAGTAAAAACGTTTCCGAGCGTAGCATGCTAAAATTTGGGCTTAAATTTGCTCTTCCCAGAAAAACTCTATCCACTCGTGCGCCTCTTTTACCGTAAAGTCGGGCAACAAAAGCGCTTTTTGTTTATAAAATATAGTCGCGATCTTTAGCTTAATATGCGGGAAACGCTTTAAAAGCTCTTGTTTGATAGCTATCATGCTCTCGCCCGTATCTATCATATCGTCCACTATCAAAATTTTATTAAATTTAGATAGATCGGGGACGTTAAAGATATCGATAGTATCGAGCTTTTTAGTCTCTTCGTAGTGGATTGAGTTTAGCGTAAAAAGATTGCGGTTATTTAGCAGGCTCGCTAAAAAATGCCCCAACGTAAGCCCTCCGCGAGCGACCGCCAAAATCACTTCGGGCCCAAAGTTTTCTTTGATATCTCGCGCCATTATTTTTACGTCTTTATGAAATTCCTCAAACGGATACTTTAGCATACTTTCTCCTTAATGCACTAAAAATACTATAAAACTAATGAGCGCAAGCACGATGACGCCGATATTTACGTATTCCCACTCGCGCCTCATGATACGAACCAGCAAATACGCCATAAATCCAAACGAAAGTCCCGTCGTGATCGAGTACGTAAGCGGCATCAAAATAACTATCAAAAACGTCGATAAGGCGATAGCGGGATCTTTAAAATTTATATTTCCAAGCTCGCTAAACATCAGCACGCCTACCATCACGAGTATCGGATATATCGCGTTTGAAGGGACGGCTTTAAAAAGCGGCAGCATAAAAATCGTAAGCACGAAAAATAGCCCGCAAAATACCGCCGTTAGTCCCGTCTTGCCGCCCTCTTCTACGCCGCTAGCACTCTCGGCAAACGATGTCGTCGTACTAACGCCTACTAACGAGCCGGCTACCGTAGCTACCGCATCGGCTTCGAGGGTTTTTTCTAGTTTTTCGACGCCTTTTTGGTTGCTCTCGTCAAAGATTCCCGCCCTATTTCCCACGCCGGCTAGCGTGCCGATAGAGTCGAAAAGATCGGTGACGAAAAATGTAACGATCACCGGAAGCAGCGCAAAAGATAGCGCGCCCATGATATCAAGCTCTAAAAATATCGGCGATATCGAGGCCGGTAGCGAGATAAATTCTTTCGGATAGGGCGCGATACCAAAAATCCAAGCTATCACCGAGGTCGTAAATACCGCGATGATGAAGGCTCCCTTAACCTTCCACGCCCAAAAAAGTATAACAAAAAATAACCCCACAAAGCCCAAAATAACGTTTGGATCTTTTAAATTTCCAAGCCCGACCAGCACGGCGTCGTTGTTTACGACTACGCCCATTTGCTGAAGCCCGACGAAGGCGATAAAAGCGCCAATGCCCGCGCTTATCGAGCGCCTGACGTCGTCCGGGATAGATTTTAAGACCCAGATTCTAAAATTCGTAAAAGATAGCACGACGAAAATTATACCCGAGATGAAAACCACGCCCAGAGCCGTCTGCCACGGTATTTGCATGCCTAGCACGAGACCAAATGTAAAATAAGCGTTCAGCCCCATTCCCACGCTCATGGCTACAGGCGTGTTAGCCCATACGCCGTTTAGCACGGTAGCGATCACGGTTATGAGCGCCGTAGCCGTGATGAGCGCGTCCATCGGCATGCCTGTCTTGCTCATGATTATCGCGTTTACCGGCACGATATACATCATCGTTAAAAAGGTCGTGAGTCCTGCGCTAAACTCGGTTTTTACGCTAGTGCCGTTTTGCTTTAGTTTAAAAAAATCCAACTTCGCCCCCTTAGTTATCGTAAATTTTTAGTTCGTTATACAGGCTATCTCGCTCGACGGGGACAAAGCCCGAGGTCTGGATAATGTCGGTAAAATTTCTCAAGCTCATACCGCTTGCCGATTTGGCTCCGGCCGCGCTTTGGATGCTCTCTTTTTCTATCGTGCCGTCTAGATCGTCAGCGCCGAATTCCTGCGCGACCATGGCTAAATTTATCGTCGAGGTCGCCCAGTACGCCTTGATGTGCGCGACGTTATCGAGCACTAGGCGCGAGATCGCAAAGGTCTTTAAAATTTCGGCCGAGCCGGGATAGTTTTCCACTTTTAGATAGTTGTTGTCGCGCTGATAAACAAGCGGGATAAAGGCGTTAAATCCGCCGGTTTTGTCCTGTAAATCTCGAATCCTCAGCATATGATCGATGCGGTTTTGCCTGCTTTCTACGTGGCCAAACAGCATAGTAGCGTTACTTTCTCTGCCTTTTTCGTGCCAAAGTCGGTGGATTTTGAGCCAGTTTTGCGAGCTCACCTTACC
>CAUQMN010000269.1:0-2913 GCA_963518765.1 uncultured Campylobacter sp. | reverse complement strand
ATAGTAGACCGCCTAAACGAGGTTTTAGCCGACGGTCATATAAAAAACATCTACTTTACCGACTTTGTGGTGCAATGATCGGTATAGATATCGTAGCTATCTCGCGAATCTCTAAGCTTAAAGAGCGGCGAGGCGAGGATTTTTTGAGATATTTTTTAAACGACGAAGAGATAAGTATCGCAAAAACGGATGCTACGATAGCGGGATTTTTCGCAGCTAAAGAAGCTATCAGCAAGGCTCTTGGCTGCGGAATCTCGGCCGAGTTTTCGTTTTTCGACGCTCAAATTTACAAAGACGACAAAAATGCGCCTAAAGTAAAATTTTCAGAAAAAATCATTAAAAATTTTAACGTAAAAGGCGCCGAAATCACGATTAGCCACGACGGCGGATTTGCGATCGCCGCTGCGATACTACAAAGAAAAGAAAATGAATAACCCGACAATCTCCATAATAGCCCCCTGATATAACTAAGAAGATCCGATATAGTCTTTTTTACGACGTATAGAAGAAATTTTGGCGCAAATAAACGAACCGTACGAAATAGTATTTATAAACGACGGTAGCAAGGATAATACTCTAAACGTCTTGCTAAACGCGAAACGAAATTTTAAAAATATAAGGATTATAAATTTCTCAAGGAATTTCGGCAAAGAAGCCGCACTAACGGTGGGTCTGGATAAAGCTAGAGGCGAAGCTACGATACCTATAGACGTAGATTTGCAAGACCCGCCCGAACTCATAAAAGATCTCGTAGCAAAATGGCGCGAAGGATACGACGTCGTGCTAGCTAAACGCGCGGACAGAACGTCAGATAGCTTCGCTAAAAGGGTCAGCGCGGATCTTTTTTATAAACTAAACGGCAAAATTTCAAACGTAGATATTCCAAACAACGTCGGAGACTTTAGGCTGATGAGCAAAAGAGTCGTAGAAGCGCTAAAGCGGCTACCCGAAAATCAACGATTTATGAAAGGGCTTTTTGCGTGGGTCGGCTTTAAAACGACCGTCATCGAATACGTCAGAGAAAAACGCGAGGCCGGACAAAGCAGCTTTAACGGTTGGAAGCTTTGGAATTTCGCGCTTGACGGGATAACTAGCTTTAGCACTCTGCCTCTTAGAATTTGGCTTTATATCGGCGCATTGGTTTCTTTTTTATCATTTTTATACGGTAGCTTCATTATCTTAAAAACCCTAATATTTGGCGTAGATTTGCCCGGATACGCATCGCTTGCGGTTATTATGCTATTTTTGGGCGGTATCCAGCTCATCGGGATAGGGATTTTAGGCGAATACATAGGCAGAATCTACTCCGAGTCCAAGCGCCGTCCAAGCTACATAATAGAAGGCGAATACTAAGTGCAGGTCGTAAAATACGGCCTAGTGGGCGCTTTATCCACGCTCATTCATATATGCGTAGCCTGGACTTACATGTACTTTACTAACGGCTCCGTCGTAATCGCAAATATTACCGCCTTTTTGGTCGCTTACGTTTTTTCGTATCTGGCTCAATCAAAAATAGTTTTTAAAAGCGGTCTAAATTTTAAAAAAGCCCTTAGATTTTTCGTTATTCAGTTTATTGCCCTACTGATAGCTATGTTTTTGAGCGATTTTACGGATCAAAACGGCTACGTAAAGACCGTCTTGATTATTTTTGTTATGCCGATTATAACGTTTTTAATCCATAAATTTTGGACGTTTAAACAAAATTAGACTACCCTTGTAGCGGCGTAAAGATAATCGAAACGCAGTTGTTGTCGTATCTTATTAGTGTATGCGCTTTACTTCTTTTTTCCCCTCCTGCATGCAAAGCCCGGGAGCCCAAACCTCGTGCCACTTGTGCAGATCATAAGTCCAGTACAGCCAGTTTATATTAAATATATCAGACTGTGCGATTATAGGAAAGGTTTTTGCCGCCGTTACGGCTGCGGGCGATCTCAGATCGGCTCCAAAAATAGAGTTAAATCCGAATTTCTCGCCGGCCGGAACGATTTTATTAAAGTCTTGCAGCGCTAGCTCCACTCTATATCTTGCGTATTGAGCTTGCTCTTTCATCGCGTTTGCGTAAGCATAGGACTGAACTATTAGCGAATAGGCCAAAACACAAGCGACGAATTTGGGTAAAAAAGATAAAAATTTAACCTCGAATTTTAGAGAAAAAATAAAAATTATCGCTAAAAATACGCCGGCACCCATAAACATCCTAGAAAAAAACAACTGTTTAACTAAAATCAAATATGCGCCGTAAGATAAAAGTAAGCCTAAGACGATAAAACAAATCGTAAAAATCGCCGCTAGTATTTTGTTTATCTTTGCGGTTTTAACGGCTGCAAAAAAGAACATCAAAACGCCGGCGATAAATATAGAAACAAAGACGGTTTTTCTAAACGTAAATCTATAATATTCGTAAACGCGTTCTAAATTTCCTTTTATGCCTTCATACGCTTGACCTAAAGAAAAAATTTCGTTTGACGTGTAGTTATCTACCGTTTGCATAACAAAAAATCTATAAATCAAAAATGCGCAAACATAAGAAAAAATCAAAACTCCGATTAGCTTAAGCGTCTGCGAGGGCTTGCGTCCGGCCAAGATCCCATCCAAAACCGCAAATAAAGATAGCATCAAAAAAGCGGAATTTCCGGCCTGATAGGTCGTAAGCGTAAGCTGCATGCAAAGTATGGAAACAAAGATAAAAGCGAGTTTACGCCTCAAAAACAAAAAAGAAAATATCGGAGCAACTAGGGCTATCGTCATAAAGATACTGTCGAATTTATAGCTCATATTTTCTAAAAAATAGGGGCTTAGGCCTAAAATAACGCTGGCGATTAAGCCTAGTTTGGAGTATTTTTTTAAAATAACCTTAACCAAAACCATGGAGCCGATAGATAAAAGCCCTATAGATAAAAGGTGCGTTAGAGG
>CAUQMN010000268.1:0-2922 GCA_963518765.1 uncultured Campylobacter sp. | reverse complement strand
CACTTCTTTTGGCTTAAACGGTTTTGATTTACCGCTTAAAATCGAGGATAAGAAGGCAAATTTAAGCTTTGAAGGCTACTACAAAAATGCCGAGACCGAGTACTACGAAGCAGACAAGGGCGAGCCGCTGGTTAGGCTAAGCGTCTCGGCCTCCGACTCAAAAGAAGAAATCAGCCTACAAGCAGGCGAGACTCGCGAAATAAGCGGCGTTAGCTTTGCATTCGACGCACAGCCGCTACTTGAAAATTTTGTCAAAATCGAACTAAAAGATGGCAAATTTTATCTAACTTCAAACCAAAATATCAGCTACTTCACGATGGCGACGAATGAAAAAGGGCAGTACGCCAAGGATAAAGAGACGGAGTTTTTGCCGATGAGGCTTTATACGGTAGCTGACGTAAATTTCGTCCCAAAATCCCTGCTAACTAAGGCTGGGCGGCGTATTGTTAGCAAAAACGGAGAATTCGACGCGCTCATGGCAAATTTAACCTACGACGGGCAAACCGAACAACTGACTCTATACGAAAACAGCTACGCGCCGGCAAAAGCGAAAATAAACGGCGTACTTTTTAACGTCTACTGGGGCGCTAAAATGATCGAGCTTCCTTTTTCTATAAAGCTAAACGACTTCGAGCTTAAGCGCTATCCGGGCTCAAATTCGCCGATGAGCTACTCTAGCGACGTTATCGTCGAGGACTCGCGCACCGGCGATTTTCCTTATAAAATTTACATGAACCACGTACTAGACCACGACGGATATAGATTTTTTCAAAGCAGCTACGATATGGACGAGCTTGGCACCGTATTATCGGTAAACCGCGACCCGGGCAAAATCCCGACCTACGTCGGCTACTTCTTACTGGGACTAGGGCTATTTTTAAACGTAATAAATCCTCGCTCGCGCTTTAGAAAACTAGCCAAAATGATAAACGAAGACGCCGTCAAAAAACTCACCGCAATCCTTTTGGTAACGAGCGCGGCAGCGTTTTTGCCGACTAAAATTTACGCTATGGATGAGGCTTTAAATATCGACGCAAGTCACGCTAAAGAGCTTTCCACGCTAATAGTTCAAAGCGGCGACGGTAGAATGAAGCCTTTTGATACGGTCGCAAGGGATATCTTAAACAAAATCCACCGTAGCGATACGCTTGAGGGGCTAAATGCCGACCAAGCCTTGCTTTCGATGATGACGAACGGTTTTTACTGGCGCGACAAGCCCATAATCTACGTAAACAATAAAGAGATAAAAAAGCTAATCGGCATAGACGAAAAGGACAAATTTGCAAGCTACAACGACTTTTTTGAAAGCGACAAAGACGGTAAAATCGCCTACAAACTCTCCAAATTCGCCGAAGCCGCAAATCGTAAAATGCCGGGCGAGCGAGGCACGTTTGATAAAGATATACAAAAAATAGACGAGCGGCTAAACATCCTTCATATGGTATTTTGGGGCGAAATTTTCGCCGTATTTCCAAAGATAGACGACCCAAATAATACCTGGTACGGCATAGCTTCTGCGATGATGTATCTGCCTAAAAACGAGAGCGAACAAATCGTCAGG
This sequence comes from uncultured Campylobacter sp., assembly GCA_963518765.1. Classification (GTDB taxonomy): domain Bacteria; phylum Campylobacterota; class Campylobacteria; order Campylobacterales; family Campylobacteraceae; genus Campylobacter_A. Next base: position 1,361 of record CAUQMN010000268.1, on the reverse strand, counting down.
ATGCTAAAAGATTATTTTACCGGCGTCGCCGACGCTACCGAGAACAATAACTGGCGCAAAGCAAACCAAGCTCTAGCCGAGATAAAAACCTATCAACAAGAACACGGCAAATCCGTCATCCCAAGCCAAAAACGCGTCGAAATGGAGCTATTTTTTAACGAGTATAAAATTTTCGAATCGCTCACGCTCATATATCTTTTGGCCGGATTTGGGCTTTTGTGCTTCATTTTCGTCAAAATGGCGCGCCCTAAACTAAATATTAAGGGGCTATTTAAAATCGTCTACGGTATAAATATCCTAGCCTTTTTACTACATACTTTCGGCATTGGCGTGCGCTGGTACGTCGCCGAGCACGCTCCTTGGAGCAACTCTTACGAATCGATGATTTACATCGCTTGGGCTTTGAGTTTATCCGGTATAGTTTTTTCTCGCCAAAGCCCGGTAGCCATGGCGCTAACGTCGATTTTATAGGGCGTTACGATATTTGTAGCGCACCTTAGCTGGATGGATACGCAAATCACTACTCTATCGCCATTGCTTCAGAGCTATTGGCTCAGTATCCACGTTTCTGTCATCACGGCTAGCTACGGATTTTTAGGACTTTGTTCGCTGCTTGGTATGTTTACGCTCGTGCTTTTTACTCTGCAAGGCGATAAAGAAAATAAAGAAATTTCGCGAAACATCCTTGAGGCTACTCGGATAAACGAGATGGCGATGATACTGGGTCTTAGCCTGCTTACGATGGGAAATTTCCTAGGCGGCGTGTGGGCAAACGAGAGCTGGGGTCGCTACTGGGGCTGGGATAGTAAAGAGACTTGGGCGCTAGTTTCCATCCTGATATACGCGGCCGTTTTGCACGTTAGATTTGTCCCTAAGCTAAATAGCCAGTACGTCTTTGCCGTCGCTTCTATGTTTGCTTATTGGTCGATTATAATGACGTATTTTGGCGTAAATTTTTATCTCAGCGGCATGCACTCCTACGCTGCCGGCGAGCCGGTGCCGGTGCCGCCTTTCGTATGGATAGGCGCCCTTTTGATGGTTTTGATCGCCGTGTTGGCGTATTTTAGAAAGCCTATAAAAGGAGTAAAACTATAATGAATCAAACCGCAGTAGTAATCATTTTAGCGACCGTTATTTTAATACTCGTAGCTTCTCTTGTTTTTCTAGCGGCAAAACTCGGCGGCGACAAGATCGCAGCCAGCGCCGCAGCCAAAGAGGCCGCTGAGCGGGGCGTTACTTTAAACGACCTATTTACCGTCGCAAGCGATCCTAGTACTAGTAAAAATAAACTTTTTTCTATATTAAGGATGTTTTCTACGAATTTTAGATTACCGCCCAAAAAAGACGGCGTAGCTCCCGAC
>CAUQMN010000267.1:0-2928 GCA_963518765.1 uncultured Campylobacter sp. | reverse complement strand
CGTTAAGGCCGTTTTGCAGGGCGCAAAGTGCGCTTTTGTCGTGGCCGATATGCCCTTTGGCAGCTATTTTAGCGAAAAAGACGCGCTAAAAAACGCGACTAAATTTATCAAAGCCGGCGCGGATGCGGTCAAATTTGAAGGCGGTCTAAAAGCCGCTCCTATCGTAAAAAGGCTTGCTAGCGAGGGTATAAACGTTATGGCTCACATCGGGCTAATGCCTCAGTTTGTGCGAAACGAAGGCGGCTACAAGATAAAAGGGCGTAGCGAGGCCGACGAGGCGCGCCTTATCGAAGAAGCGCAGGCTCTGGAGCATTCGGGGGCATTTTCGGCGGTGCTAGAGGGTACGGTTAGCAGCGTCGCCGCAAAGATCGCAAAAAGCGTAAAAATGCCTATCATCGGCATCGGCGCAGGTGCCGACGTGGACGGACAGGTGCTTGTGTGGAGCGATATGCTCGGGTTTTTTGACGAGTTTAAGCCAAAATTCGTAAAACGATACCTTGACGGCGCAAATTTGGTACGAACGGCGGTAGAAGCCTACGCCCGCGAAGTTAGAGAAAAGACCTTTCCCTGCGAGGAGTTTGAGTATAAAATTTAGCTTGTTTTTGCCAAATCTAGTCGGCGGGGTAAATTTGAACACTTAGTAAGCGGGCAGTTTTAGATTTTAAACCGATAAGTAAAATTCGGCTTAAATTTAAAGCCAAAATTTGCAATATCGTTTGTCAAATTTGACGGGCAAATTTGGCTATCAAAACAAGGAGTAAGATTTGAAAATTTTATTGATTTTAGCGACGTTTTTTAGCGCGCTAGCGGCCTCAAATCCGCATTTTGGGCTAGGCATCGATAGTCTTGGCGAACAAAGCGAGCAAACTCAAAGCCAAAAGAAGTTTTCTAAGCGCGAAGAGGCAGCAAGACAAGCGATCGAAAATGCCGATTATGACGCTGCTTTTAAGATTTTATCGCCGCTTTGCGAGGAGGGCGACGCGATGAGTTGCGCGGTGCTTGGTAGCATGCATTTTAGCGGGCTGGGAACGGATAAGAGCAGCGAAAAAGCCGAGCTTTACTTTGAAAAATCGTGCGAGCTAGAAAACGGTACGGGCTGCTTTGATCTAGCGCTTTTAAACGCCAAGGAAATTTTCGGTCCAAAAGATGAAAATAAAATATTTCGCCTCTACGAAAAAGGCTGCGAGCTGGGCTCTGAAGCGGCTTGCAACAACCTAGGCCTAATCTACGAATCGCGAAACGATCTCAAAAAATCCATAAATTTATACGGCAAGGCTTGCATCAAATTTGACGGCGCGGGATGCTACAACTACGGCAGGATGATGCATGAGGGTCTTGGCGCAAAGCGCGATTTTGCCAGCGCTTACAAGGCGTTTGACATCTCGTGCTACATGAAAAACGCGCTTGGCTGCTACGCTCTTGGCTACGTTTACGAACACGCGCAGGGCGTAGAGTTTGCGGTTTATGATGCGTATGACGGCTATTCGCGCGCTTGTAAGCTCGGCAACGACGACGGCTGCAAGGCTTTGGGATTTGAAAACTACGAAAAAAATATCGAAATTTATGAAAAATTCGAGTCCATCGCAGAAGGTTGTAAATTCGGCAACATAGACGACTGCGAGCTGCTAAAAGCAAAAATAGCGGAGTTTTAGGCTCTGACCGATTTGGTCGGCCATGATCTATATTTTTCGTCAAATTTAAGCTGATTTTGAGATTTATCCGCTTTGCTTAGCGGATAAATTTTATCTTTTATTTGCAAGCAAATTTTACTTTATACGATTTTAAAATCATTTACGGCGTCAAATTTGGCGCCTAAAGCGAAGCCTAGTTTCAACCGAGTCCAAAGCCAAAACTTACCCAAAATTTTGTAAAATGCGGCAAATTTACGAAAAACAGAGCCGAAAAAATGGATAGAATAGTCGAAATAGAAAAAATAAGCTTTGAAAACGATTTTGAGGTGTCGCTGCGCCCCACGCGCTTTGAGGACTACATCGGGCAGGAAAAAATCAAGCAAAATTTAGGCGTATTTATAAAGGCAGCCAAAAAGCGCGGCGAGTGCCTGGATCACGTGCTTTTCTACGGGCCGCCGGGCCTTGGCAAGACGACGCTGGCGCACATCATCGCAAACGAAATGGGCGTAAGCATCAAGATGACGGCCGCTCCGATGATAGAAAAAAGCGGCGATCTGGCGGCGGTGCTAACCAATCTCCAAGAGGGCGACGTGCTCTTTATCGACGAGATACACCGCCTAAGCCCCGCAATCGAGGAGGTGCTGTATCCGGCGATGGAGGACTTTCGCCTAGATATCATCATCGGCTCGGGACCTGCGGCGCAGACTATCAAGATCGACCTGCCTAAATTTACGCTAATCGGCGCTACGACGCGCGCGGGTATGATTTCAGCGCCCCTTAGGGATCGCTTCGGGATGGATTTTAGGCTGCAGTTTTATACCAGAGAGGAGCTAGCTCGTATCGTGCAGATCGCCTCTGTAAAGCTCGGCAAAGAGTGCGAAAAAGCCGCCGCTCTCGAGGTCGCCGCTCGCTCGCGCGCTACGCCTAGGATCGCGCTGCGACTGCTAAAGCGCATACGAGACTTCGCCGAGGTAAACGACGAAGCCATCATCTCGCAGCCTCGCGCCAAAGAGGCTCTGGACGCGCTTGGCGTAAACGACATCGGCTTTGACGAGATGGATATCAAGTACCTAGAAATCCTGCTCGCCGCAAAACGCCGCCCGATGGGTCTAAGCACGATCGCGGCAGCTCTAAGCGAGGACGAGGGCACGGTCGAGGACGTGATCGAGCCCTATTTGCTTGCTAACGGTTACATCGAGCGCACGGCAAAAGGCAGGCTAGCTAGCGCTAAAGCCTACGAGGCGTTTAAGCTCAAATTTGACGGGGATACGCAAAAGGGACTGTTTGAAGAGTGAGG
>CAUQMN010000266.1:0-2935 GCA_963518765.1 uncultured Campylobacter sp. | reverse complement strand
GCCATCGTAAGCGGTTACAAATACGTAAAAGACGAGCACTGATGCGCGTTTTGGTGCTAGGTATCGGCAACGTGATGTTTGGCGACGAGGGCGTTGGGGTGCATTTTGTAAAGATGATGGAGCGAAACTACAAATTTGGCCCTAAACCCTCGGCTAAATTTGACTCTGATTCAAATTTGAGCGGTAAATTTAGCTCGTCAAATTTGGACGTCGCAAACTCAAATTTAAGTAGCGACCTCGCTCGTAGCGATGACTCCAAATTTAACGCCCGGCGCGCAAATTTGGAGCTAAAATTTATCGATGGCGGCACACTAGCCATGGCGCTCACGCCCGTTATTGCTTGGGCGGATGTTTTGATAGTTGCCGACTGCATCAGCGCCGAGGGCGGCGAGACGGGGGATGTGTATTTTTTCGGTTATGAGCAGATGCCGCCCGCCGTCTCGTGGAACGGCTCCGCGCACGAGGTCGAGATGCTAGAAACCTTGCGGCTAATGGAGCTTGCGGGCGATTTGCCGCGGACGAAAATTTTAGGTATCGTGCCAAAGCGCATCGAGCCTATGAGCTTTGAACTCTCAGCGCAGGCGCAAGAGGGCGTAAATTTGATGAAAAAGACGCTTTTAAACGAGCTTTCAAAGCTTGGATTTAGCCACGAAAAGATCGCAAATTTTAGCGTCTGCGATATCGCTTTAGAGTTTTCAAAAAAGGGCGCGATATGATTTTAGCTTACGAGTTTGACTGCGCTAGCGAAAATTTCGCCTTTTTTCTTAAATTTTACGCGCAAAAAAGCGGACTAAAATTTGCTCTTAAAAAACAGCGGGATTTTACGACTCTTTACGCCCAGGGCGCGCAAGAGGAGCTTTTGGCGTTTTCGGATATGCTCGCTAGCGCGCTGCCACACAGCGTATTTTTGCGCAGTTCAAAGGTTTACGCGGGCGAAAATTTACCGCAAGGCGAAACGAGCGAGCCAGCAAATAACCTCTCAAACATCACGCCAAGCGTCGTTAGTGCTTATCTAAAAGGAGAGCTAAAAGAGTGCGAAAACGGCATTTTTAGCGATGTTTTCGTTTTTACGGACGGCAAATTTACGCCGGTAGCGAAGGCGAATTTTAACGAGCTTTTGGATTTTGCTTTTAAAAATTTAATCGCGGGCGTAAGCGTCAAATTTAAAGATATTAGCGGCGAATTTGAAGCGTCAAATTTCACTGAGCTAAATGCAAATTTTAATCTTTTAATGCCTACAAATCTTAAAAATTTACCCAAAATTTTTATCGCAAATGAAGCCGAACAAGTAGCCCTAGCAAGCTACGAAAAGCCCGCCGTTACGCTAAAAACGACGGCGATTTACCGCGGCAATCACCCAAGCTCGCCAAAGTTTTTTGACGTCTGTGCCGCTAGAGACATTTTCGTCTACGCGCTTTGCGACAGGCTTTTTAAAGCGGGTGTAAATTTTATCGCGTTAAGGGCGCAAAAGCCGCCGTTTAAGGCTACCGTGCTTGAAAACGGATATATTTTTAGCGGCTCTAGGATTTATTATTCGCGCGCAAATTTGAGCGAGGTAGAGGGCACCGCGGATAAAAATCTAGCGAATTTTAATCTCGCAAAAAAAGAATTTGACGAAGAGGGCGGGATAGTTAGGATATTTTTAAGCAGGTTTAAAGACGATGAAGTTAAAATTTACCCCAAATTTGATGATTTTAACGTCTTAAATTTCGCCTTGCCCGCGAGTTTTGACGAGCTTTACGCGCAGATAAAGCGCGAGGAGGGCGGCAAGAGTTTGCTTCAAAATTACGGCGAAAACTTTAGCCTACCGCGCGGCGACCTAAACGTACAAAACAGCTTTTTCGGGCTGTGTTGTGTGGCGGGGGCGCTGCTTGGATTTGATAGCGATGCGCAAAAAGCGGGCGAGATTTTACTGCAAAACGCGAGCGATTTTAACGGCGCAAAAGGGCCTAGGCTTGATTTTAAAATGCTAAACAAAACGCATTTTGACGTCGTTAAATTTGCTAGAAGCGGCATGAGCTTTAGGCTCGCTGGCGTCGATGCGAGGCTGCTTAGCTACGGATACGCCGAGTCGCTGGCTTATTTTTTGAGCGATTTTTCGGACGCGATAAAGCAGGATTTTGACGTACGAAACGTACTGCTTTGCGGCTCGCTTTTTGAGAACAAAACGCTTGCAAATTTGACGTTAAAGCATCTAAAAACAGGCTTAAACGCCAAATTTAGCAAAGAGTTTTTGATTGAAGAGATGTTTTAAATATGAAATTTCAGGTTTAGTTCAAGGCGTCGGTTTTCGCCCTTTTGTTTATAATCTAGCCCTTAAATTCGGCCTTACGGGCGAAATTTATAACGACGACGAGGGCGTGAAGCTAACGCTTTGCGGCCCAGACGAGCAGATAGAAAAATTTGAAAAAGCGCTGCATGAGGAGCTGCCCAGCCTCGCTCGTATCGACGAGATGAGAAAAACCGGGCTAGAGAGCGCGAAATTTGACGAGTTTAAGATAGTCGCCTCAAAATCAGCCAAAAAACACGCGCCTATCTTGCCCGATTTTGCCCTTTGTGCAGACTGCGAGCGCGAGTTTTATGACCCCACAGACCCGAGGTATCATTATCCTTTTATCAACTGCACCAACTGCGGCCCGAGGTTTTCGATTATCAAGTCGCTGCCTTACGACCGCGCAAACACGACGATGAATGCGTTTAAGATGTGCGAATTTTGCGGCGGCGAATACAAAAATCCGCTAAATCGCCGCTATCACGCTCAGCCCGTCTCCTGCCCAAACTGCGGGCCTAGGCTTGCTCTAAAAGATAAATTCGGGCGGGTTGTGGCGCGGGATAACGAAAGCGCAAAGCAGGCCGCGCGGCTCATAAACGAGGGTAAAATTTTAGCCGTAAAGGGGCTTGGCGGATTTCATCTGATGTGCCGTTTAAAGGATGA
>CAUQMN010000265.1:0-2945 GCA_963518765.1 uncultured Campylobacter sp. | reverse complement strand
CGCGTTAAAGCAGGAGGGCGTTTTCAAGGCGGACAAGCGAGAGGGCGTATTTACCGACTATTACGTTAGCGGCGAGGTTAGCGCGCGCAGTCCCTATGTCGGCGGGCTACGAAACGGAGAGGACATCGACTACTACAAAAGCGGTAAGATCCGCGGCAAGCGAACCTATAAAAACGACAAGCGAGAGGGTGCGGAAAAATGGTACTACGAAAGCGGCGCCGTGGAGGAGACGGGCGAGTACAAAAACGACCGCAAAAACGGCGTTTGGAAGCGATTTTACGAAAACGGCAAAACGCGCGTGGTAGAAAATTACAAAGACGGCGAAAAGGACGGCGTCGCGCGCGAATACTACGGGGGCGGCAAGCTACGAGGCGAATACGAGTACAAAGACGGCCGCCAAACGGGCGCGGGGCTGGACTACTACGAGAGTGGGGCGCTGGCGGCGAAAGTGATGTTTAAAAACGGGCGCTATCACGGGCTGTACGAGGAGTATCACGAAAACGGCAAGCTAAAAGCCAGAGTGATGTTTGAGGACGGGCTGGAGGTCGGCGAGGCGCGCCACTACTACGCAAACGGCAAACTAGAGGCTGAAGGGGAGTTTGAGCGCGGCAGGCTCATCCGCGCCAAAAAATACGACGAAGCGGGCAAGCTAATCAGCGATAAGTCTGATAAAAACGGACTGCCGAGGGAGTAAATTTAGCTAAATTTATGCCTTTGCGGTTTAAATTCGCTCTTTAAATTTTAGCTTTTAGCCGTAAATTTAACGTTTATATCGCTTTGGCTGGAAAATTTAGCGCGTAAAGCTCAAAAAGCGGCGAAGCGATAAAAATCCGCGAAAATTTAGAAATTTTACCGCGCGAAACGGTCACGCGTAAACGGCTCATAAATTTCACGGTGCGAGATTAAAGCGCTAAAACGTAAAGCGGCGATATTTGCGCGAATTTGACGGCAAAACGCGGGTTTTTGCATTTACTGGCGTAAAACGCAGGCGGTTTGGGCGTCAAGCTAGCATTTAAAAGATGTCGAAGCGACTCTGGCAAAGTGTGCCAAAAACGTAGGCGCAAGACTTGCAGACGCGGATGCGTGAAATCCGCAGGCGATTTACCTTGCAAAAGATAAAGCTTTGCCAAATCGCAAAGATCGTAAATTTAATCCGCTCTCACGAGGCAATCAAAATGCCGCTTTGAGCCGATAAAATTTACGCGCCAAAGAGAAAATTTGCTCGTAAATTCGGATCGCAAGCGCCGAATTTAAACTCTCTTCATTTAAGTTATCTTCCGAGCTGAGCGTTTAAATTTCCTTTGTAAATTCGGCCCCATCGGTTCGTTAAATTTAGCGCGTTTATTTCGTTAAATTTACCCTTTTACGGCACAGGCTAAATTTAGCGCTTAAATTTACGCGCTTAATTTTAACTCGTTATTTTAGGCGGTTGCAGCCGAATTTAATACGGCGGACGAAATTTAAATTTAGAGTAAATTTAATTTAAAACCGTAAAATCGCCGAAATTTAAGGAGCAAATATGAAAAAAATCGGCCTAATCGGCGGGATGAGTTTTGAGTCTACGATAACGTACTACGAGCAAATAAATCGCAAAATAAACGAGCGCTTAGGCGGGCTAAGCAGCGCGGAGATACTGCTAAGCAGCGTAAATTTCGAGAAGATCGAGGCCTGCCAGCGCGAAAACAGATGGGAGGACGCGGGCGAAATTTTGGCGCGGCACGCGAGGATTTTACAAGGCGGCGGGGCTGATTTTATCTTCATCTGCACAAACACGATGCACAGGTGTTTTGACGCCGTGCAAAGCGCCGTTAGCGTGCCCGTAGCGCACATCGCGGACGCCACGCTAAAAGCGCTAAAAAACGCAGGCGTCGCCAAAGTAGGGCTGCTCGGCACCGTCTATACGATGACGCAGGATTTTTACAAGAGTCGGTTGATAGATGGCGGCGCGGAGGTGCTTTTGCCAAGGGCGGGGGATATGACGGAAGTAAATCGCGTCATCTTTGAGGAGCTTTGCTACGGCAAAATCGCGCCCAGCTCAAAGGCGAATTTCTTGCGTATCATCGAGGATTTTAGGTCGCGCGGCGCACAAGGAGCGATACTTGGCTGCACTGAGATAGGCATGCTGGTATCGCAGGCGGATACGGATATGCGACTTTTTGATACGACGCAGATACACATTGACGCGGCGGTTGAGGCGGCGCTGTCGTAGTTTTTAGACGCAAAGGGCGTAAATTTGCTTTGCGTCTTTAGATAAATTTGCGTAAATTTACGGTTTGCGCGGCTTTTGGAGCTACGATTTTTAATCGTATTTTTAGCCGGCAAACGATAATCTTATGCAAAAGGTAAAAAGCAAGAATGTGTAAAATGTGGAGCAAATAGCGTTAAAAACGCTATTTTAGCAGATAGAAACATAAGGAAGAATGAAAACTAAAAACGCAAAATTTGCAAAATTTAGGCATTTTTTGCATTTTGAATGCCAAAGTTTCAATTTACTTCAAAAACTTCAAAAATAGCTTCAAAATCCCTTTAAATCATGCCATTTTGACATGCGCCGCGCCCTACGATAGCGCAATTTTCTAATTTTTCGCCGTCTGTTAAGGTGGGCTCGTATTTATCATTATCCAAAAATAGAGCTATAGCTGTCGTTATCAGGTTTTTCTAATCGCTTGACGAATGCGTCGCTGTGGTAGTTTATGACGTTTGCGTTGCCGTTTTTACCGTGCTTATAAAAAGAAGTTTGTCGTTAGCGATATCGCAATTAAATTTGCGCGCTTTAATTTCGCCGATATTTAACGAGATTTGGGCGGTTTTATGCGCTGATTTCTTGGAGCTGGTCAAGTAAATTCAATAAACGTTACGAATTTCTACTTAAATGATAACAACTCTCATAACTAAGCTATTTTTTAGCTAAGCTATTTTATAATAATCACAATCAAATAAACAGG
>CAUQMN010000264.1:0-2956 GCA_963518765.1 uncultured Campylobacter sp. | reverse complement strand
CGATATAAGAGTCGTGCAGGATATAGAAACGCTACTGAAGGAATTTGACGGGTATGCCAAGCAGTATAAGTATATAACTTTTTATTGCCGTAACTTAAATAATTTTTATCATAACGATACGATACAGCTGGGTACCCTAGGCGATATTATCATGCAAAGGCTTTTTAGGCTAAGCGAAAATAAAACGGTTTTAATAAAAAGCTACTCCTATATAGATAAAGATGCGATAATCAAAAGCGAAAATAGTAAATTTACTATAAGTAGATTCGGCAAAAAAATTAATGTTAAAATAATCTCCGATAGAGAAAATCCTATAGAAGATTTTATAAAAGATTTTATCGCCCTTGCGAACAAAAATAAAAAAGTAAAAAATTTTTCTGATGCTGTGAATGTTTTGGTGGAAAATTTTGACGATAATCAAAAACCCATAGTAGAGCTTTTGGGTAAATTACAAAATAAGCTTATATCGCAAGCCGATGATTTATTTAAACAAGAGGGGTATGCATCCACTCAAACCGGTATCGATGATATAAGAAATATATTTTCGGAACTTAAAAACAATATGGAGTTACTGGCTCAAGACGGATACGGTTATATATTAAAAGAGCTTTTTAAAGCCCTAGTTAGTTTAATAGATGTTACCGATTATAAAAAAAGCTTGACGAAGCTTAATGTACTCGGCTCGATACCTGGCATGATCGAAAACGGTTTAAATATATATGAATTTATTACCGAAAAATGGTTTTATGCATTTGCAGGACCCATCTCAAATTTGTTGGCTAGAGAATTTGGCCTCTTGCTTGGCTTAATAAACGTAAGCTCGCTCTCGAATATCGTAGAATTTCACTCCGGTCTTGAAGGCGGCAATAGCAGTTTTATAGATTTTTCCGGATTTGACGCATTCGGTTCCAGCACCCGTGCAAACGTCGATGAATATCTGGCCGTTTGCGGCAATATCCAAGATATTTTAACGCTTGAAGAGGCAAACAAATACGGGCTTAATCATAAAAAATCCTTATACAGTTTTTTTGATAACGAATCGCCCCACAAAGAGCTGGGGGATAATTTTGCTTATATGCATAAAAACATAGGGCTAAATAAGGGCGCAAGCCTATATAATACTATAAAAAATAGCGTAGTATCGAATGGAGCGCACTTCGTATACATACAACATCCGTTTTTTAACTCGTTAAAATTCGCAAATTTACTTCGAGACAAATCATCTAAGTCCAAAGACGAAACAGATAATAGCGCTAGATACGGCGGATTATCAAAAAATTATCTAGTAATATCTAGCGCGCCTTTTAAATCAAATGCAAAACTCGGCGAATACATAATAGAAAAAGCCCTTAGCTATAAGATAAGCGATGAAAATAATAGAGGCGGAGACGATACAAAAATACAAGATCCCGAAAGTATAACACAGATAAAAGATTATAGTAAGTATTGCATTATCGTAAATTCGGGCGAAGAGGATTTATACTTATTAAATTTAAGCCCATTTGTCCGAATAGACAAAAAAATCATAGATGACTATGAAGATGATATAGTAAATGAGCAAAATGAATCTGAAAAAATGAGGTATGGCGATTTTAATGCTTACGGATATGGTGAGATGCATCAAAAAGCGAAAATAGCCAAAGAAAATCTATCGCATATATACAGCTTTTTTAAAAATGCAAAAGATATGAATGAGATAATAGAAAAAGAAAAAAAGCTTTTCGATCTTGGACTAGAGCACTTTGAGAATTTTTTTGAAAGTATCAACAAAAAGACCGATCCTGAATTTGTATATACGGACAAAGATGGGCAAGAGCAAAGAGTTAGCATAGACGAGTGGGCACAAATGGATGAAGATTCTCCTATCGGCTCGGTGGACTTCAATTTATCTCCACATTCTGCAATAGACATTTTTATGATGGCGACTACTTTTTATATCATTAGGCAAAGATATGCTTCGGTGAATATTTCAAGAGCTAAAGAGAATAGTATTATAAAAGCTATTTTCGGCAGAAATGGCGAAAGTTTAGCCGTAGAAAAGTATGAATTTAAAGTTTTAAACAATAATGCTTTTATAAAAATAAATGAGAAAGAGGAAAAATTTTACTTCTTCAAAAAAACTAAAGATGAGCTAGGCAACAAAAACTCCTTGTGTATTGAAGAGATTACGGAGGGATTTGAGAAAAATTTTGTAAGCGAAGACGAAAATATATTAGGAGATGATTTTTATAACTTGTTTAGGCAGTTTCAAGACGAAAACGAGCGCAATTTTAACGATACGATGGACGCTCAAGAGCTGCAACTGATAGACGAATACTTGAAAATAAAAAACCTTGAAAGTTCTTTTTTTAAAGAAAAATATAAATATAGCGTGGATTTTGCCTTGATGTCTATTTTAAGAGATACACTAAGGGAGCTATTTCCTTTTGTAGGATTTTTTACCGATAAAGCATACGTCGATACCCTTAAATGTATTGTAAGAACGATATTTTCAGATAAAGGTATGAGAAACTTTTTTATGGAAAGTATCGGAGAGTTAAAAGTTTTCACTCTTTTTAAAGATGAAAATTTTAACCCAAAGATCATACAAGACCCCAAAGAGCTTCAAGAAGCGTTAGAGTCCGTTAAAAATAAAGCCTTCGCAGGAGTAGTGGCTATAAAGCAAAATGTTTATTTGCAGTATGAATTTCAAGAGGAGCTCACGAGAAGGGAAGGAAAAGATAATATAGGAAATCAAAAAAGGCTGGAAAAAAATAAATACTTCGGCAAAGAATTTAAAAATCAAGCTAGCTATATCAAGCAAGACGCCATAAAAGGCGCATATCAAAGATTAGTCGATGGCCATATAAAATCATTTATAAAAAATACTAGCCTAAATTTCTTGATCGACCTAATCTACACCTCCGAATACGAAAAGCATAAACGTCAATACGAAGATATCTTATACAAATACTAC
>CAUQMN010000263.1:0-2960 GCA_963518765.1 uncultured Campylobacter sp. | reverse complement strand
CGTCCTGCCCCCGCCGCCCGCGCCGCCGATCCAGACGGTAAAGGGCATTTTGTCGCCGTAAATTTTATAAAAATAGTCGTATTCGCTGATGAGATTTTGCGCTTTTTTAACCAGCTCGTGGCTCGGAGGGAAGCCGGGGCTAGGTATCTCTAAGCCGCTTTTTTCGGGTATGAAAAGGTTTGGCGGTAGTAGGGCGTTGCCCCATTCGTCGCTCGAGATCTCGCTAAATTTATCGTCGTAGATGTCCCAGCCGCCCTCTTTGCCGAAGTTTTTTGCTATCGCGCGCGTCGTGCCGCCGTAACCAAATAGCGATTTTCTCATTTTTGCTCCTTTTTACGCCCTTTTTCCCCATAAAATTTGCGTTATTTCCTCTGCGTTCAGCTCTGTCATCACGCCGTTTCGTTTGTGTCTGGTAAAAAGTTTAAAATCATAAGTATCTTTAAAATTTAGCTTTAAAAACTCGGTAAAATATCCGCCTTCGCAAGCGAAATTCGGACGATCGTAAAACTCGTCCAAAAACTCGTCTTCGCTCTCTTGCGGCTCAAAACTCGTCATACGCTCTATGATCTCGCGCAGCTCGTCCTTTGTGATGTCTGGCACGAGGCGAGGCTCCGGAAGCGCGATATCAAAGGCTAAATTTTCAGCCCCGTCGGCCTCCCACCACTCCCACAGGTCAAATTTACTCATATCTTTGCCCGTGATCGCGTGCAGCTCGTTTTCTAGCTCGCGGTATTTCTCGCCGCTCTCGTCGCCGTGTTTGTCGCAGTAGTCCGTATAGGCTAAAATTTTCTCTAAAATCCCGTCGTATCTTTTTCTAGCCGTCTCGTAATCCGGCTCTATCTGCGCTCTCATCAAGTTCTCCTTATTAAATTTATCTGATTTTTAGCGCGGTTAGCGCGATCAAATTTGCCAAAACGGCGATGAGCCAAAATCTCACGATGATTTTATTTTCCACCCAGCCTTTTATCTCAAAATGATGGTGTATCGGCGCCATGAGAAAAATTCTCTTTTTAAAAATTTTAAAGCTTCCAACCTGCAAAATCACGCTCAGGGTCTCCATAACAAAGACGAAACCGATGATGATGAGCAAGATTTCGTTTTTCGTCATCACGCCCATGAGGCCGATATATGCGCCTACGCTGAGGCTCCCGCTATCGCCCATGAAAACCTCGGCCGGATGACAGTTAAACCACAAAAATCCCATCAGCGAGCCGATCAGAGCGGCGGCCACTACGACCGTCTCGCCCACACCCGCGATCTTGGGTAAAAGTAAATACGAGCTAAACACCGCGTGTCCGCAGATGTAGGCAAACACGCCCAAAGTCAGCAGCGAAAACACCGCAGGCACCGTAGCTAGGCCGTCTAGGCCGTCGGTTAAATTTACCGCATTTGATGCTGCGACGATGACGAGAGTCCAAAACGCGACCGCAAAAACGCCTAGATCAAGCACCGCAAATTTGTAAAACGGTAGATAAAATTTGCTTCCCAACTCGCCATTAAAATATAGCATCGTCGAGACAGCCAGAGCGATTAAAATTTGCGCGGCAAGCTTGGCTCTGGGGCTTAGTCCGTCGTGGTTTTTGCCGCCTGAAATTTTGCGATAGTCGTCTTTAAACCCAAGCGCCGTAAAGCCCGCAAGACAGATAAGCGAGGCGAAGACGAAAACATTATCTAATCTCGCGCAGATCACGCTCGCCGCAAGCGCCGCTCCGATAAAAACCAGCCCGCCCATCGTCGGCGTTTTGGCCTTTTTTTGGTGCGTTTGCGGAGCTAGCTCGTAGATGGGCTGGGCGGCGTTTTTGGCCTTTGCCCACGCGATAAATTTAGGCAGCGCCCAAACGGTCAAGCAAAATGCGATGAAAAACGAAAAGCCCGCGCGAACGGTGATGTATTGAAAGATATTAAAATTTAACAATTCATAAATATAGTAAAACATAAAAGCCTTTATTTTAAAAAAGGCTAATTTTAGTATAATGCCGTTAAAAAATATCTAAATTTAAGGCAAAAATTTAAAAATGGCGCAAAAAACTATTTTGGTGATAACTGATGGCATCGGATATAATGAAAGTAGCGAATTTAACGCATTTGCGGCGGCAAAAAAGCCCACATACGACTGGCTCTTTAAAAACGTCCCAAACGCGCTCATAAAAACCTCGGGCCTAGCAGTGGGCCTACCCGACGGACAGATGGGAAACAGCGAGGTCGGGCACATGTGCATCGGCAGCGGGCGGGTTTTGTATCAAAATTTGGTAAAAATTTCGCTCGGTTTTGAAAACGGCTCGCTGGCTAAAAGCGAAAAGCTTTTAAATCTGTTTAAAACCTGCAAACGCGTCCACGTCGTCGGACTTTACTCAGATGGCGGCGTGCACTCGCACATGAGCCACTTTGACGCGATGTGCTCTCTTGCGGTCGCAAACGGTTGCGAAGTATGCGCTCACGCGATAACCGACGGTCGCGACGTAGGCCCAAAAAGCGGGCTTGCATTCATAAAATCGCTGCAAGAAAAGGCGCAAAGCGGAGGCTTTAGACTAGCTAGCGTTAGCGGTAGATTTTACGCGATGGACCGCGACAAGCGCTGGGAGCGCGTAAAAACGGCCTACGACGCGATGACCCGCGGGGAAAACGGGCAAACTGTATCGCCGCTAGAATACGTCATGCAAAGCTACGAGGCGGGCGTGACGGACGAGTTTATCGTGCCGGCTAGCTTTGGCGGGTTTGAGGGGATAGGCGAAAACGACGGCATGATATTTATAAATTTTAGAAACGACCGCGTGCGCGAGATCGCGGCGGCTTTGGGCGATGAAAATTTTAGCGAATTCGCGCGCCCGTTTGTGGTCAAAAATCTACTCACGATGACCGAATACGACGCAAATTTTGCCTTTCCCGTATTATTTGAAAACGAAAAGCTAAAAAATACCCTTGCCGAGGTTGTCGCAAACGCGGGCCTAACGCAGCTGCAC
>CAUQMN010000262.1:0-2971 GCA_963518765.1 uncultured Campylobacter sp. | reverse complement strand
TATCAAACTACGACGTCCTAAACGGAAACGTCATAACCGATACCGACGGCGTAACTAAACTATTAGAGATAACCAACGCGTAATCTAAATTTAAAGGAGCAAAATCGCTCCTTTACTAACCTGCGGGACTAAATTTAACGTCCCGCAGGTTTTTTTAAATCCATCCGTAAAATCAAAAGCAATCCATAATCCGTCTAAATTCGTTTACCTTTAAACCTCGTATAGTTTTGCCACAACAGTTGCTAAGCTAAAGACTTTAGCGAAGCTTTGGCGCCGTAAAGTCTCGCCCTGTCTTTAGGAAGCTACAAATACCGCTACGGCTAAATTTAAGCTTCGTAGCTAAATTTAAACCAAGCAAAACGCAGCTTATGCCGTTTTGGCATGTAAATTTCAAAAAAAGAAGTAAATAAGAAGTCCTTTAAAAGGCAAGGCCGCATAAATTTAGCAAACCAAAACTCGAGCCTTGCTAAAAATTATCGTTTTTTTCGTTTAAAAGTTTATCTACGACGTAAATAGCGACCTTTTTGGCGCCGTTTAGGCTGATATGCACGCCGTCGTCGTTACGCAGCGGCTTGTTATCAGCGCCTTGCTTTAGATATTTGCCGTTATCGCAGATCGCGCCGCCGATGTCGATATAGCGCGCGCCTCGTTTTTGTGCGGCATCCTTGTAGATGAGATTTAGCGTTTTCATTTTTTTGTCGAATTTCTCGCTCCTCATGCAGGGCATCCCCAGCCATGCGACCTGAGCGCCGTATTCGTCCGCTATGTCGTATATCTGCGCTATCCTGCTCTCGTAAGCCTGCTTCCACGCATCCGTGCCAAACTCCAGCGCGCGCCCCTCAAAGGCGTAGCTATAAGCATCGTTTGCGCCAAAAAGCGCTAAAATCAGCAAATTTTGTGGACGGTTTTTTAGATTTTCCAGCGCGTCTTTTAGCTCCTCGCTCCAGTCGTAAAATTTCTTATTTGTTAGCCCTGTGCTTGCTTTTGCCATATTTTTGATTGAGATTTTGCTCGTTTTTAGCGCATTTTCAAAGCCCCAGCCAAAGCCTTGCATTATGGAGTCGCCTATCAAGATGACGCCTAAATTTTCATTTAGCTCGATGTCAAAAGCCCGGGATTTTGGCTGCTGCGCTTTATCTTCTTGCGCGGTTTTTTGCGCTAAACTCGCTAAATTTGCGTCCCGCGAGCCGTTTTCGTCTAAATTTAAATCGGATACGACGGGGGAAATTTGAGCGTTTTGCGCCGTTAGATTTGCATCTATTTGTGCGCTAGAGTTTGTGGCTAAATTTTGTTGGTTTTGAGTGTTTAAATTTGCGGTTTGGTTTTGTTGGTTTTGAGTGTTTAAATTTACTGTTTGATTTTGCGTTGCCACGCTCATGGCCACTCTAGCGTCCTTTAAATCCGCCTTGCTAAATTTAGCCCAAAAAACCCGCATAAATTTATCAAGAGCCGATTTTGCGCTTTGTAAGCCGTCCTCGGCCGCGCTTATAAATTTATCGCTCAGCGCCATCGCGCGCTCGTCCGTGATGAAAAAATCCTTTTGATATTTGGCTTCGTAGTAGTTTGACAGCGGTCGCAAAAATAGCGCAATCAGCGTAAAAAACGCGAGAAATACCCCAAAAAACGCTCTCATCAAAATCCTTGATATATAAAGTTAGGCATACCGGACGGCATCAAAAAGTAAATAATTATCCCAAAAATCGCCAAAAAAACGGCTGAAAAAATAACGTTTATATTTGCGAAAAATTTGACCAAAAGCGGGTAAACGTCAAGCGCGGAGTATAAAAATACAAATACGAAAACACCCGCAAATAGCGCACAAATCGCAAGAAGCTCGCCGCCGGAGTTTCTAAAAATCGCTCCGATGTAGCGCACCGCTCCTTCAAAATCCATCGTGAAAAATACCCAAACCATACTTACGAAAATAAACGTAAAATATCGTCCAAGTATGACCGAATTTAGCCATTTGCGCTCGTCGGTTAAGTTTAAAAACACTACGCCAAGGCCGTGGATGAGCCCCCAGAGCAAAAAGCTAAGTCCCGCGCCGTGCCAGACGCCCGAGATCGCAAAGACTAGCATCACGTTTAGCTGTGTTTGCGCCTGCGTGCCGCGACTGCCTCCGAGCGGAAAATAGACGCACTCTTTGAAAAAATTCATAAGGCTTATATGCCAATTTTGCCAGAAAATTTTTAAATTTCGCGCCGTAAAAGGACGGCTGAAGTTTTGCGGTAAAACAAAACCGCACATGAGTCCTAGCGCCGTCACGAAGTCCACGTAGCCGCTAAAATCGGCGTAAAGCAGCACGCTGTAGCCAAAAAGCGCGCCTAAAAGCTGCGAGGCGGGCAGGGTGGGCGCGGCAAAAACGGGATTAACTATCTCGAAAAGATGGTTTGCGACGATGAGCTTTTTAAAAAGCGCGGAACACAAAAGCGCGAATATAACGGGGCTAGCGCGAAAAACCTTAGGGGAGTTTAATGCCTCGAAAAAGGGCTTGGGTCGTAAAATCGGGCCCGAAATAATCGCGGCAAAAAAGCTAAGAAAAATGAGCGTATCAAGGTAGTCCGGTGCCTCTATCTCGCCGTCTCGCACGGCCTTTAGCAGCAAAATGCTCATAAATGAATAAAACGAAATGCCAAGCGGCAACGCGATATTTTCTAGGTGCAGGCGAGTAAATTTGATCGCGAAATAGTCGCCGTATTTAAAAAACGCAAGCGCGCAAAGCACGAAAATAACGCCCGCGGCAAAAGGAATAGCAGAGTCTTTGCTCTGAGCCGCCCTCGCGAAAAGAAAAATCGCCGTGCTAAAGATAAAATTTATGATTAGAAATTTAAGTCCGAACGAGGCTAAAAATAGGTATGAAAATGCGAGTAAAACGGCTTTTTGCAGGTGCGGGCGAGTGTTTAAAAAATAATAAATCGGCCAAAAAATAAAAAAGCACAAGCCAAATTCTATGGAAAAAAGATTCATATCC
>CAUQMN010000261.1:0-2982 GCA_963518765.1 uncultured Campylobacter sp. | reverse complement strand
TATCTGGAGCGCGACGAAGGTATCGAGGATAAATCAGGACTAAAACCAGCGTATATGATAAGAAATAAGGTCGTAGATCCTATCGGCGATACTAAAAACGGCTATGATATCTTTAGGGAGTTAGCCCGCAGGATGAAAATAGACGAGCTATATACTTCAAATACGATGGACGAGTGGCGAATGCGGCAGGTAAAGGGAAACGCCGAGCTTTTAGCAAAGCTAGTTAAAGACGGCTACGTCACGTGGAAGGTGCCGGGGATTTTGTTTAGAGAAAAAGATAGCGTAAAAGAATTTACGAAAAAATTCCCTTACGCGCAGCAGTTCGTGGGCGACGACGGGCTGATGGAGTCGCAGGTCAAATTTAAAACCGATAGCGGCAAGATCGAGCTCTTTAGCGAAAAGGTCGAAAAGCAGTTTCCGGGATACGGCTGCTTAAACGCCGAGGGCATGGACGTATTTTTCGGCGAGGAGCTTTGCCTAATGAGCGGCAAAACGCCGATACACACCAACGGCCACACGCAAAACGTCGAATTTTTAAACGACTTGATGAGTAGCGCGCCCGTTTGGATACATCCCAATACCGCGAAAAAATACGGACTAAAAGACGGCGATAAGATAACTCTTCAAAGCAAAGCTGCGAAGGAAAAGGCGAACGTGATGCTTACCGAGGGTATCAGAGAAGATACGCTTTTCGTCTATCACGGTTTCGGTCACGAAAGCGCCGGACTAAAACGCACCGACGGCGTGGGAACTAATCAAAGCAAGCTGCTAGATCCTACCGTGATCGGTCCCGTCGCCTCCACGATGGTGCGAAACGTCGGCGTCAAGATAATAAAAGCGTAAAGGAAAAAAGATGAAAAAAGCGTATAGAATGATACATGACGAAAACCTCTGCATAGGCTGCCAAGCGTGCTCGGTGGCTTGCAGGAGCGAAAACGAAGTGCCTAGAGGCGTTTTTAGACTTCAAGTCCATTCGCAGATAAAGGGCAAATTCCCAAATTTAAAAACCGACTTTAGCAGACACAGCTGCGTGATGTGCGAGGACGCTCCGTGTGTGACTGTTTGCCCTACGGGAGCTAGCTTTCAGACGGCAGAGGGCATAGTGTTGCTAGATCACTCTACCTGCGTATCTTGCAAATACTGCATTCTGGCCTGTCCTTACGACGCTCGCTACGTCGAGCCAAAAACCGGCGAGATAGGCAAATGCACGTTTTGCTTTGAAACTAGAGTGAGCATTGGCGAGCAGCCTGCGTGCGTGACCGTTTGTCCGACCGATGCTTTGGCATTTGGCGATATAAACGATCCAAACAGCGAAGTAAGTAAAATTTTAAATAATAAAGCTCACTACTATCCTAAAGCCGAGCTTAAAACCAAACCGAAGCTTGCTATGATAGCTAACCGCAAAGGAGGAAGCCATGAATAATATGTGGGGAAGCGTAGCACAATATAATGAAATTTACTGGCCGTGGCCGATAGCGGTTTATCTATTTTTGGCGGGTTTGTCCGCAGGCGCGATGATGGTTGCATTGCTTGTTAAGTGGAACTACCACAAAAAACAAGACGGCAGCATCTGGGACGCGATGGTAAAGGCGGGCGCTCTAGTGGCTCCTATAACGATTACCGTGGGGCTTGCGCTTTTGGTGCTTGACCTTGGCAAACCGCTTAGTTTTTACTGGATTTTGATTAAGTATAACTTTGGTTCCGTTATGTCTATCGGCGTTGCGTTATTGCTGCTTTATACGCCGCTGGCTTATCTTTTTGCGGTAATTATTTTCGAAGAAGAGATAGAAAAGTATAAAATTCTAGCGATTTTACGTCCTATTTCTAGGCTGATTCGCTCTTTTGCGCCGCTTTCAAAGATAGTCGAGATGGCGCTTTTCGGTCTTGCGATCGGCGTAGGCATATATACGGGCTTTTTGCTTAGCGCGATTACGAAGCTTCCGCTTTGGAATACGCCTATTCTGCCGATCTTGTTCCTAACATCAGGCTTTAGCTCGGGCGTAGCGACAAACATCTTGGTCGGACTTTTGTGCTTCAAACATCTGCTCAATGAAGACAACGTGAAGTATCTTTTGGTCATGGACTTGCGCGCCGTGCTTTTTGAGATACCGCTCATAGCTATACTATTCTTGGGCCTGTATTTCGAGGGCGGAGCTAGCGCGGTCGCCGCAAAACAAGCTCTAAGCACCGGACAATACGCGTTAATATTCTGGATAGGCGTCGTGGGTATCGGACTTTTAACCCCTATCACCATAGCGCTAACGGCTCTTAAAAATCACGCTTATAGAGTGGGCTACATCATAGCAAACTCTCTTGTAGTTATCTGCGGCGTCGTGATGCTAAGATACTATATAGTTTATGCCGGTCAAGTTTTCACGGGCGCGTGAAATTTAGGCTAAACTAGACGCACTAGGCTCGGTAAACTCGCCGAGCCTTTTTAAATTCAGACGATCCAAAATCATTTTTAGCTATCATCTCCCTTAAAATATTGCGATAAAATTCGGAGAATTTATGAAAATTTTACTGCTTGAAGACGACTTCGTATATCGTGAGAGCGTTAGCGAATACCTAGAAAGTCTTGGCTACGAGGTCGATGAGGCTGCCGACGGCAAGGTTGCCTGTGATAAGATAGCGGCAGGCTTTTACCACTTGCTGATACTTGACATCAAGGTTCCGCACATCAGCGGACACGAGGTGATAAAATACGCCAAAGATATCGGCTGTGAAACGCCCATAATGATAATGACCTCGCTCGTGGATATAGACGATATGGCGGTCGGATACGAGCTGGGCTGTAACGAGTACCTAAAAAAGCCCTTTGAGCTAGCCGAGCTAAAATTTAGAGTAAACGAGCTAATGCGAAAATATCACGGCAGAGACGATAAAAACTTAATCGTGATCGACGAAAACATTAGCCTCGATCCCGCTAAAAAGCGGCTCAAATTTAAAGGCGAGCCGGTTGAGCTAAGCACGAGAGAATTT
>CAUQMN010000260.1:0-2988 GCA_963518765.1 uncultured Campylobacter sp. | reverse complement strand
GCCTCGTAGCAAATCGCGCTAAGAAGCCCCACAAAAAGCCCTGAGAGCATATCGTCACCCATCACGCCGAGCCCGCCCTTGACATCCCTATCGACGCGCCCGATTACAGAGGGTTTCCAGATATCAAATAGCCTAAAAAAAGCCACCGATATCGCAAACTGCACCGCCGTAGCGCCGCTAATTGATACCGCCAGCCAAACGCCCGCAACCTCGTCTATCACGATGCTGCCGTGATCGTGTACGCCGGTTTTTGCTTCATAATCGTCGATAATCTTTATGCTATATAAAAAAAGGCAAATCGAAATCAAAAATAGCGTGGAAGCAGGCAAAATCGTCAAAATCCCAAATGCCGCGACCGCGCCCGCTAGCGAGCCCACGGTGCCGGGAGCTTTGGGGCTTAGGCCGGTGCCGAAAAACGTTAAAAATAACCTTTGCATAATTTTCCTTGAAATCAAATTTAAATCATAAACGGCGCATTTTACTCGCCGCTTTTTAGCACGATTTTAGCAAATTTAGCTTGCAAATTTCAAAATTCAAACGTCAAATTTGTGCCAAGCTCGGATATTTTCAAATTTGGAGGCACGAGCCGCTAAATTTGAAGCAAAAGCGTAAATTTTACCCAGGCTTTTTGGCTCTTAAATTGTGACGGCAAACACGACTGCACCCTGCGCAAAAACCGGCGCCAAAAAACGTCAAATTTGACGCCAAATGCGGCAAACGCCTCTCGCTGGTAAAGCCGCAGCCTCGCGTCATAGATAAATAGCATCGAATTTTAAAGTTTTGCGGCGCGGGTCTAGGCGAGTAAATTTAAAGCCCGAATTTGCAAAAAGCTCAGTTGTAAATTCAAGCGCAAAATTTTAGGCGTACTACGCAGGGCAAATCCAAATGCCTTACTTCGCCTACGGCTCAAATTTAGCAAAGCTAAGACGCGCGGCTTACTAACTAAATTTTACCGACTCCGTTAAAATGCTCGCAAAACAAGCCGCTTTTACCAAAACCGCCGAAAGCAAATTTAGCTTAGCGACGTGGTCTGATAAAGCTTCATTAATTTTTCGTAAAACTCCCTCTCCGTCTGCTTTTCGAGCAGCCCGTTGCTAGGGAAAAGATCGTCGCAAAGCTTTTGGATATTTTCAAATCGGTTCGGGAAAAGCTCGCTCAGTACCATCGCCGATATGTCGCGCCGCATAAGGATCGCAGGCGGCAAGATGCCTGAGAGCAGCAGGGTTTTTAGCGTCTGCGCGTGGTATTTGATGTGGTGGTGCTGGCCGTGCGGGCAGGTCTTGGTGCTAACTAGCGTTTTGCATTCGTTGCAATAAACAAGCTCCGGCAGCACGACTATCTCTAAATTTAGATCGTTTTTGTATCGCTCTAGCACCGTGTGAGCGACGTTGTGATCGTAAAACATCCCGATACCCGCGTGATTTTGACCGACTACGAGCTTATCGGCGCCCAGCCTATGCGCCGCGACGCACTCTAGCGTCGGATTTAGGTGCGAGCTAAAGAGGCTGGAGTTTTCAAACGGTACGATGATTAGGCGATTTTGCGGGATGTAGTTTTGGATGAAGTATTCAAGCACTCTTTTTTTGAGCGCAAAGCTCATCACCTCGTCCGCGCCGTGGCTTTTTAGCAAAAAAAGCAACACCAAATCAGCCTTGTCTATCGTCATCCTGATCAGGCGTTCGTGCGCGCGGTTAAACGGCTCTGCGGTTAGCATGATAGCTGTGATTTTTTGCGCGTTTTGCTCCTTTTTGACGGTCACGATACGCTCTTTTACCTTTTCTAGCGCGCTGCCGTAGATTTTTATCTCGCCGCTTATAGCTAGCTTGCCGCAGCATTGCCGCGCCGACTCGGTTTCGTTAGCGCGGAAGATATTTTGCGCGCTTTTGGTTTCGTCAAATTTAAACGAACCGCTTACGTTTATATGTCCGACAGACTCGCCGCTAGAGTTTATCAGCTCTATTTTCTCGCCTTTTTGCGCGTTTTTTATCGTTTCTTGATTGCGCTTACCTTGCGGAGCGAAGACGAAAGCATAGGGCATCGGCTCGCCGCCTAAAAAGCCCGTTTCATAGACCTCGTTTGCCTCTTTTTCGTTCATCAGGCGGTTAAATTTGCTAAAAATTTGATTTTCTATGAGATCAAGCGCGCCGAAGGCCTCGTCGTTTATCCAAACGGCGTTATTTTTTCTTGACGACGTCATATTTTTTCCTCTTTTCCCAAAGCGACTTGCGCGAGATCCCTAGCTTTTTGCTAAGCTCGGTGTCGGGGTATTTGTCCTGATAGTTTACGATGATGTGCTTGATGTAGTCGTCGATCGTCAAAATTTCGTCGATTTGGAAATTTTTCTCGTCGCTTGTGATATTTAGCGTCTCCATCAGCGTCTCTTCGTTAGGATTTGTCGAGCTTGCGATGAGCTTGCGTTTGGCGGCGAGAGATACGATCTGGTTTTTGGCCTCTTGACGTAAAATTTGAAAATTTGAAAAATACAAAAGCGTGCGCGGATTTGCCGCGGCTACGGCTCCTATGTCGATGCCTGGCTCTAGCGGGACGTATTTGAAGCTCAAATTTAGCGCCTTTGCGTATTCGAAAACGAAATTATCGGCGTTTATCATTTTATTGCACTTGATGAGAAGCGGCAGTTTTATGCGCTTAAAGTCGAAATTTAGCGCCGATACGGCCTTAAAATGATAGTTTAGGTAGTCCTGATAGGTTTTTATAAACGTTTGCAGCCGCCTAAACTCCTCGAAATGCTTGATCTTTCGCACCAGCTCCTCGATCATAAACGGCTTTTGTATGTAGTCGCTAGCACCCGCTTGTATCGGGATCGAGACGGTGTCGTTGCTGATATAGGTGATGAGCAGGATGACGACGGAGTCTTTAAATTTTTGTATGATTTTTAGCGTCTCGTCGCCCGCAAATGCGCTAGAGAGCAGGACCACGTCAAAGTGCACGTCCTTGCCGCCCTCCTTTGCCCTCTGCTCAGGCTCGCTT
>CAUQMN010000259.1:0-2991 GCA_963518765.1 uncultured Campylobacter sp. | reverse complement strand
GCTTAAGTTTAATTGAGCCTTAGTATTATACTAAACTCCACTCCACTTTTTTGGTAGCTGCATCTTGAAAAGCTACAAGCGAAGCGAAGTAAAAGTGGCTTTCATCGTTCTTAAAGCAAAGCATCTAGACGGGTTTGCGAGCTGGAAATTTTACCGCCAAACTTGCTTATCTTTTCACACTCACTAGCCATCAAATTCTGATATTTTTAGAATTTTGTTGGTGAAAATTCTAGAAATATCGGTTAAATTTGCTATCTTGATGATTCTATATCTTGCGCAAAATACTTTAAAATTTCTCTACATTTCTTCTCTGAAATTTAGGAACGGACTATATGCTTATTTTTTAACTTTTTAAGACCATAGCTATCATCGCAAATTAATACTCCTTATGTTTGCATTAAGTTTCGTTGAGCCAAACGTAAATTTAAACGCCGCCCGCTTTAAGCCTAGGAACGGCGAATTGTTTGCGTAAAGGCAAATATTTTTACCGTAAATTTTATATTTCGTTTGCCGGGATGCGAGCAAATAATAAATTTAAGCAAAAGGCTCCGTAAATTTTTAAGCTTTGCTCGCCAGGCTCCATCTCAAATTTACCCAAGCGCTCTAAATAGCGCGCTATGGCATCAAGGTCCTGGCTTTTGTGCTCGGGCGGCAGCAGTGCGCCGCGGCTTGCGAAGTCGTAAATTTTGCAAATTCTATGTATTCTATCTCGGCGTAGAGGATGGGTTTTTCGCTCGTCGTGAGGCGCTGCGAGATGTAGTTTTCGCATATGCCTTGCGCGTAGTCTGCCGCAGGCAGGGCGAATCTGATCTCGTCTACGCAGGAGCCAAAGATTTCATAAATCTCGCGCTGCTGCACGGGCGAGCCTTCGGCGCAGATCGCCGAAAAGAGCTTGCGCCATTTTGCGTCGCTCATAAAGCCGAAGCGAAACTAGGCTATTTTACCTAGCCGCGCTTTGTGTTTTTGCTGCGGCGAGGCAAAAGCTCCTCAAAACGAGGCTGCGTTATTTTACGATCTCGTTTTGCTCGTTTACCTGTACGATTTTTGGTTCGAAATCTCTTGCTTTTTTGGCGCTAAGAAGCGCGTAAGCTACGATAATGACGACGTCGCCGACGCAGACTTTGCGCGCGGCCGCGCCGTTTAGGCAGATCTCGCCCTTTTTCTCGCCGCGAATCACGTATGTGGCGAAGCGCTCACCGTTATTGACGTTTAGGATTTCTACTTTTTGGTACTCGCAAAGCCCCGCAGCTTCGATGAGCTCGGGTCCGATCGTGACCGAGCCTACGTAGTTTAGGTTGGCGTCCGTGACGCGCGCGCGGTGGATTTTGCTTGATAAAATTTCGATTTTCATCGGCAGTCCTTTGTGTTTTTGGGAAAATTATACTATAAATTTAGCCGCAAAAAGCAACTTTATATAGCCGCGGTGATTCGCTTTTGCTTGCTTGCCGCGATAAAATTAGGAGTTAGATTTATGATCAAATTTGATTTTAGAGGCATTTACGCGAGCGATAAAAACTGCGATAAATTTGACGCCGCTCGGCAATAAAATAGAAATTTAGACGCAAACAAAGGCAAATTTTACTCGAATTCACCCTTGCTTCGTCGCCGTTTCGTTCGTAAATTTAGGCGCGTTCGTTCAAAAGTTCGCTCACGACCTCTTTGTCACTAAACGGATATTTTACGCCCTTGATTTCCTGATAGGTTTCGTCGCCCTTGCCTAAAATCACCAAAATTTCATCCTGCGCAAGGCTTTCAAGCGCGTATTTTATCGCCTCTTTGCGGTTTGCGATACATTTTACGCGTTCGTTCATATCTAGACCGTCGCAGATCTCGGCGATGATGCTTTCAGGCTCTTCGCTGCGGGGATTGTCGCTGGTGACGACGAGTCTTTGCGCGTATTTTTGCGCTATTGCGCCCATTTTAGGGCGTTTAGTGCGATCCCTGTCGCCTCCGGCGCCAAAAATCGCGACGATTTTGCGGTGGCGAAGCGCGTTTAGCACCTTTTCGATGCCGTCCGGGGTGTGTGCGAAGTCCACGATCACGAGCGGTTCGCGGCTCACGACCTCCATGCGCCCCTCGACGCCGTCAAATTCTGCGGCGGCGCGCGCGATCTCATCTAGCGGCCTATCCGTCAGCGTCGCGACGCAAGAGGCGGCTGCGATGAGGTTGTAGAGGTTAAATTCGCCGTGTAAATTTGAGCTTAGCGCCATTTGGCCGCGCGGAGTCTTTAGCGTCGCGCGGATACCGCCTTCTAGCGAATACTCACTCGGCACAAAGTCCGCGCCTGCGTGGAGCGCATAGGTTAAGGCGTTTGCGGGGTTAAATTTGATCCCGCCGCGGTCGTCTATGTTTATGAGCTTTGGTGCGTCGTCTGCGAAAAACTCGCTCTTTACGCGCGCGTACTCTTCAAACGTGCCGTGATAGTCGAGATGGTCTTGGGTCAAATTCGTAAAAATTTTCATCGCAAAATCCAGGCTCTCGATACGTTTTTGCGCGATGGCGTGCGAGCTAACCTCCATCACGAAGTACTCGCAGCCGCGCTCACTAGCGGCCTTTAGGTAGCTAAGCGTGCGTAAAATTTCGCTCGTCGTTAGCGCCTTGTCGTCGATGCGTTCGCCGTTTATAAAGGCGCCGCGAGTACCGCATAGACCGCATCCGTAGCCTAAATTTAGCAGCGTAGCGCAGATAGCCGCCGCGGTCGTGGTCTTGCCGTTCGTGCCCGTGATACCGATGATTTTGATGTTCTCGTTGATGCCTAGCAGTCGTTTGCATTCGCTCAAATTTATTACTTTTGCGCCCTTTGCTAGGGCACCAGCTTCAAATTTGGCGTTCGTCGCCGTTTTAACGAAATAACAACCCGCTTCGCATTCGTTCGAGTTGTCAGTGACAAAGCCTTCTTTAACGTAAATTTTCATTCTGCGCCCTTTCGTTGATTTCGCGAGCCAGCGCGCTTAGCCGTTCGTCGCCGGCAAACATCACAGCCGCGGTCTC
>CAUQMN010000258.1:0-2996 GCA_963518765.1 uncultured Campylobacter sp. | reverse complement strand
AAGTTATAGCATTACAACAAAAAATTTAAGGAGATAAAGATGTCAAACTACAAGATCGTTTCAACGAAAAATGCGCCGAGAGTGGAGCTGAAAGAAGCTCTAGGCTTAAGCGGCTGCGAGCTTTCTATCAATGAGCTTCCCGCAAACGCTAGCGTGCCGTTCGTGCATTCGCACAAGCAAAACGAGGAGCTTTATTTGGTGCTAAAAGGCGGCGGCACGCTATTCATCGACGGCGAGGAGAAGGCGGTCAGCGAGGGCGACGCGATCCGCATCGATCCGGACGGCAAAAGATGCTTCAAGGCGGGCGCGCAGGGGATGAAGTTTATCTGTATCCAAACTAAACGCGGCAGCCTGGAGCAGTACACGATGGAAGATGGCGTGATAAACGAGGACGTAAAGCCAAGCTGGCTGTAAATTTACGCGGCAATAAAAACAAATCAAATTTAAAGGAAAAACAATGAAAGTAGCAATCATAGGAGCAAACGGAAAATCAGGTTCAAATTTGGTGCAAGAGGCCCTAAAACAGGGGCATGACAACGGCTACCCTGCGAAACAAACGGCGATGTGAAAGTCATTTACAAAGACGTTTTTGAGCTTAGCAAAGCCGATTTAGAGGGCTTTGACGCCGTTATCAGCGCATTTGCGGCATGGACGCCGGAAACATTTGGGCTTCATAAAAAGGTAGCAAAACACCTCGCAGACGCGCTTAGCGGTACGAAAACGAGGCTGCTCGTCGTTGGCGGCGCGGGTACGCTATACGTGGACGATAAAGGCACTATGGCTATGGATACGCCTGACTTCCCGCCTGAGTATATGGGCGTGGCAAGGGCGACTGCGGAGTCGTTTTTCGAGCTAAAAGGTAGAACGGACGTGCTCTGGACATACGTCTCGCCTGCTGGAGACTACGACGCAGATGGCGCTCGCACGGGCAAATACGTCCTGGGCGGCGATAATATGATTTTAAACTCGCAGAACGAGAGCTATATCAGCTACGCAGACCTAGCGCTTGCGGTCATAGACGAGCTAAAAAACGGCGCTTTCGTGCAAAAACGCTTTACCGCAGTAGGCCAGAGAGCGTGAGCTTAAAATTTTGCGTAATTTAGCTAAAATAACGCCGCACGAAACCAACGTGCGGCTTTTAAATTTAAACCAAGGCTGATTATGCAAATAGGACAAAAATTTTCCATCGCTATACATATCCTGCTTAGCTGCGAGTTTTTTAAGGACTAGAAAAACACGAGCGAATTTTTAGCAGGCACGATCGGCACGAACCCCGTCATCGTGCGAAATATCATTAGGCTTTTAAAATCGGCAAATTTAATAAACGTAAGCGCGGGCACGGGTGGTGCGAGTCTGGCTAAGAAGCCTGATCAAATCACGCTTTTTGATATATTTTCGGCGGTAAACGAGGGTGAAAAGGGTATCTTTAAAATCCACAAAAACTCGCCGCCGCCTTGCCCGCTAGGAGGCAGGATCGAGGCGCTTTTGACGCCTAAATTTAGCTCCGCGCAGCAAGCGATGTTTGATAGCTTGGCGGGCGTAAATTTGCAAAATTTGCTAGACGAACTTGGCGGGCAAGCTTAGCTTTATGGCGCAAAAATTTAAAATTTAGCGCGGCCGCAAGCGCTCAAAGCTACGAATCGCGCAAAAAACGGCGTAAATTTAACCGCGATAACCGTAGGCGGGCGGCGCGGCCAAGCTAGCGGCGAAGCCGTAAAAACCCGAAGCAAACGAACCTGCCTGTACAAAATCGCAAAATAAGACCCAAGCTAAATTTCGGCATATTTAGGTTAAATTTAGCGATGAGTTTTATATCAAATTTATGCGGTTTTGCTTAGCGACATTGCTACGGTTTAGCTTAGACGGCGTAAATTTAGCGGTATAAGCGGACGGATTAGCTCGGCGGCTAGTCTTTAGGCGCGCTAAATTCGGGGCGGTTTTAGGGTAAAGAGCGCACTTGCGTTAAATTTCGCTTAGTCGTTTGCGATAAGTTAAATTTAAACCGCCCGATTTTAGCGAATCGGACGCCAGCTTAGTCTTATAAATTTTAAAATCCCAAAAGCGCTTATAAAAAATTTATATTTTTTAACGTATAATTACCAAAAATAAAACCGAAGGAAAAGAAAAATGAATAAAATCCAAAAAATAAAATTTTATTCTCTCTCTCTCTCTTAAAAACCGAATTTAACTCTAGTTCGTCCAAAGCGCGTAGAGCGTTTAGTATGCCGGAACTCATCATCGTCATACTGATAGTAGGCATCCTAGCTCTCATAGCTCTGCCTAAAGTCGAGCATGATAGGACGCCCGAAGCAGTAGAAGATATTATGCAAGCTATCCGTTATACCCAGATGCTAAATATGCAAAACAATAGGTCTGACCCGAACGATCCGGATTGGTATAAAAAAAGATGGGTGTTTTTCGTTAAATATTGGGGATATAGCGTGGTTCGAGTAACCGATATAGATCGAGAAAAATTCGAATATGCTCCCGATCCGCTATATCCGGGTAGGGTTTTAAAGTCGGGAGAGATTTATTACCATGATGGATTCCAATGTTGTAACTTAACCCCGAGAGATCATTATAAAATTAATCCTCGGGCGGAAGTTTTCATGAAACATGGATTACATTTTACTCAAGCCGCTCTCACGTATCCTCATTTCGCTCTCACGTATCCTCAGTATAAGAAAAAATACGGCGAGTCGATTTTTAGCGTTTATTGCGGCGGCAACATTATCGGAGGCATGGAGCAAGTAAGAGGTTGCAATATAGCTTTTGATGAATTTGGAAGACCGATAAATTACAACATTTCATCGAATTACAATAAGAAATACGTGCCTTCTAGTTGGTATAATCCTAGGGATGCGGGATTTTGGATCGTGGTAGCTGGTCATAAAACAGTAGGCATAATTAAGATTGAGGAAGAAACCGGATTTATGAAAGTTAAATATTACGATAAATCGGAATTATTGCGTTATGGCGGAGACGGTTTTCTTTTA
>CAUQMN010000257.1:0-3000 GCA_963518765.1 uncultured Campylobacter sp. | reverse complement strand
TTTACGGTAGTGATGTTTATTTTATTGTTACCCGTTTTTACGTTATCTACGGTTACTTCTTGATCGTCGTTGGTTCCTGCTAGTACGTCCGTGTTATAGATTAGCTTTACGGTTCTAGCTCCGGTTTGGCTTAGGTCTATGTTTTTTAGATTTAGCTTTACTTTGTTTTCAGGGTTTATGATATCTACGCCGTATTTATACGTAGAGCCTTCTATGCTTATAGTTTGCATATCGTGGATATTTCTAGCGTTAAAGGTTAGATGTCCGCTAGTGTGATTGGTTAGTTTTAGATTCTCTATGTTTTTAACCTCTCCCCTATCGTTAGCTAGTCCGTAGAAGTTAGTATACATATCCAGGTTTAAAGTATCGTTTCCGCCTTTACCGTCTATCTTGTCGGTATCTTTAAAGGTGGTTTGATTTACGGTAGCAGATACGGCTCCGTTAAATACGTCGCCTTTATCCGTACCGCTTACGTTATTGGCATCTGAAGATAGGTTATGCACGGTAGGAGCTACTAGCGCGTCTATAGCCGCTTTTTGCTCGTCTAGGTTGGTGTTATTGGTTTGAGCTATTATTCTTTGAAATAAGCTAAAGTCGTAAGCTCCGTTTTCATCGGTAGGAATATCTGCTATCTTTTGAGCGGCGTATTGCGATATAGCCGTTTTATTGGCAAAGGTTTGAGCAGCTACCGGGTCTGCGGCTCTAGCCTCAGCCGAGGTTGCTACCTCAAATAGCTTTACTAAAGTATCTCCTCTTGAGTTTCCCAGCTGTAAGTGTCTAACCCATGCGTTGATGCCGTCCGGGTCTTGAGAATAGTCTTTGCCTAGGATGTTTTTATAGATGTTTTCTACATAGCCTCTATCGGTACTTATGTCTATACCTAGGCTTGCGAAATAAGGCGGCGTAGCAGGAGACGCTAACATCTCGTTTGCCATCTGGGCTACTGTTTTAGTAGCGCCCGCTGCTACCCACGCGTTAAAGCCCGCTCCTTCCGGGGCTCTATTAAACAACGCTACGTAGAGCTGAGCTACTTGCGCTTGAGTTACTGCCATGTGGACTCCTTTTGATGTTTTTAGTTATGGTTTGATCTCTTAAAGGCGGGTTAAAAATTTAAGCTTGGAATGCTTTATAAACCGGCAAATCGGCGCTAGACATATCGATATTTGATACCTAAATTTAGCGTGCGTTACGGTTTAAAAACCTTTTAAGAATACGTGCGATTATATCAAAAAAAGCATATAATTTAATTAATTGGCTATTTAAACTAGCATTTATGGCTTT
Organism: uncultured Campylobacter sp.; assembly: GCA_963518765.1. Taxonomy (GTDB): domain Bacteria; phylum Campylobacterota; class Campylobacteria; order Campylobacterales; family Campylobacteraceae; genus Campylobacter_A. The sequence goes on along the minus strand of CAUQMN010000257.1, from coordinate 1,719 downwards.
TGCCGCTTAAATTTAGCTTTAATTTAGCTATTTTTAAATATAATCCAAGCTTCAATTCACACACACCAGTCCTAAAATTTGGTTGCGTTTGTTAAAAGCAAATGTTAATGGGTGTGGAGGAGAAACCTAAATTTCGGGGAAACCCACAAGGAGAAAACTCATGGTAACAATGAGAGATTTGCTAGAGTGCGGCGTTCATTTCGGACACCAAACGCGCAGATGGAATCCGAAGATGAAAAAATTCATTTTCGGCGAGAGAAAAGGTATCTATATCATAGATCTACAAAAAACTATCCGCTACTTCCGCTACACTTATAACGTCGTGCGCGACGCGGCTGCAGAGGGTAAGACTATCCTTTTCGTAGGTACTAAAAAGCAAGCCGGCGCAACTCTAAAAGAGTATGCCGAAAAATGCGGCATGCCGTACGTAAATCACCGCTGGCTAGGCGGCATGATGACGAACTTCGGCACTATCCGCCAATCTATCCGCAAGCTCGAAGTAATCGAGGCTATGGAAGAAGACGGCTCTATAAATTTATTAACTAAAAAAGAAGCGCTAATGCTTCGCCGCAAAAAAGAGAAGCTTCTAGCGTCTCTAGGCGGTATCAGAAACCTAAAAACCGTGCCTGATATGATTTTCGTCATCGACACCGTAAAAGAAAAAATCGCCGTTCAAGAGGCTAACCGCCTAAAAATCCCTGTCGTAGCTCCGATCGATACAAACTGCGATCCTGACGTTATCGACTTCCCGATCCCTGGCAACGACGACGCGATCCGCTCAGTTCAGCTTTTCTGCCAAGAGATGGCTGAGGCTATCATCGAGGGACGCTCTCAGCTTGAAAAAGACGGCGGCGAGCTAGAAGAAGGCAAAGAGGCCGTAAGCCAAGCCGAAAAAGACGCGGTCGTAAACGAGGCTGTAAACGAAGATTTCTCCGAGGACTTCAGCGAGGACGAAGAGTAATGGAAATCAGCGCACAAATGGTAAAAGAGCTCCGCGAATCAACCGGAGCCGGAATGATGGACTGCAAAAAGGCGCTAGCCGAGGCTAACGGCGATATGGAAAAAGCCGTCGATATCCTGCGCGAAAAGGGTCTAGGTCAAGCTGCTAAAAAGGCTGACCGCCTAGCTAGCGAGGGTCTTGTGAGCGTTGTTGTTTGCGATCACTGCAAAACCGCAACTATCAGCGAGATAAACTCTGAGACCGACTTCGTCGCTAAAAACGCTCAGTTTCAAAATTTGACCAAAGACACTACGGCTCACATCCAAACAAATCTGATAAAAGACGTCGAGAGCCTAAACGCAAGCGTTATCAACGGCGTTAAATTTGAGGATTATTTTAAAACCCAGATCGCTACTATCGGCGAGAATTTGGTCGTTCGCCGCTTTGAGACTATAAAAGCGGACGATAAAGGCGTAGTAAACGGCTACGTGCACTCAAACGGCCGCGTAGGCGTGCTAATCGGCCTAGCTTGCGAAAGCGCAGAAATCGCAAACAAAGCGGCTGAATTCGCAAGAAATTTATGCATGCACGCAGCTGCTATGAAGCCAAGCGTTATAAGCTACAAAGACCTTGACAAAGAGTTTGTCGAGAAGGAATTTATCGCGCTTCGCGCCGAGCTTGAAAAAGATAACGAAGAGCTAAAACGCCTAGGCAAGCCGCTCCATCACATCCCTGAGTATGCTAGCCGCTGCCAAATAGGCGATGCAGAGCTTGCTAAA
>CAUQMN010000256.1:0-3003 GCA_963518765.1 uncultured Campylobacter sp. | reverse complement strand
GCTCAGGGTCGTGCGGACGCGGCTAAGATCGAAGCCGATGCGCAGGCCTACGCAAACAAAGAGGTCGCAAAAAGCCTCGATCAAAATTTGCTAAATTTAAAACAGATCGAGATGCAGGGTAAATTTAACGAGGCGCTACGCGAAAACAACGACGCGAAGATATTTTTAACGCCCGGCGGAGCGGTGCCGAATATCTGGGTAGATACGAAGGATAAAGCAAAGCAAAGCGCGATAGCACAATAACTTTGCTTGAAGCAGCTTGCCTCGCGAGCGTCTTTAACGGAGCTAGTAAAAATTTAGCTCGGCGGACTATCTTGTCCAGTCTACGATAAATTTTTACGTCGCTTCTGCAAGCAGTTGTGACCGCAAGAGAAGCAAGGCCCTTTCTCGCTTTAGCGTTACGAGCATAGCGAATCAAAAATCCGTCTCGCGATTCTTCTCCTTGACTTTTTTGCACCCAAATTTGAAGTTAAATCCGTAAATTTAGCTTCAAATTTTACCGCCGAAACCCATACCAAAACGCCTTATTCGGCTATTTTCGTAAGATTATGTTTGAGTAGTTTGAGCTTTATTGCTGCATTTAGATAAACGCGGCCTTTATAGCAATTAACGCGTAGTTTGTAAATTTGATTTGTAGATAAGATTAAGTTTTAGTAGCTTTATATCGCAAGTAAAATGCTATTCTATGCCTTGCTCTTTTTCTTGCGTCGATTTTTGCGGTATTTTTGGTTAATTTAATATCAAATTTACTTAGCTTTTGATATTCTTGCGAAAAATTTTTTAGTTAAAAGGATAAAAAATGGCAGTAAAAATAACAGATATTTGCATAAGCTGTGGTTCTTGCATCTACGAGTGCCCGACAAACGCTATCGTGGACGACGCAGATAACCCGACCGGAGAGGACGCATACTACGTCTATGCGGATAAATGCGTCGAGTGCGTAGGGTTTAACGACGAACCTGCATGCGCCTCAGCCTGTCCTACCGACGGCTGTATCGTTTGGGACGCTCCTTATGCGGGACAGCCTTCTCGCGCCGAGATAACCGCCGATATGCGTATGGGCTCAACCGCGGTAATACAATAAATTTAAGCCCGCATTTTGGGCTTATTTTGAATTTTAATTTTTTTTTGATATAATCACCGCCTTATAAAAATCGCAAAAAGGAAATTTTATGCAGCAAACGCTTTCTATTATTAAGCCTGATGCCGTAAAAAAAGGCGTTATCGGAAAAATCGTGGATAGATTTGAAGGTAATGGACTAAGAATCGCCGCTATGAAAAAAGTCAAACTAAGCAAATGCGACGCAAAAGCTTTCTACGCAGTTCACAAAGACAGACCTTTCTTTAATGATTTGGTTGATTTTATGGTGAGCGGACCGGTCGTAGTTATGGTGCTTGAAGGCGACGATGCAGTGGCTAAAAACCGTGATCTAATGGGTGCGACCAATCCGAAAGAAGCAAAACCTGGCACAATTAGAGCCGACTTTGCCGAGAGTATCGACGCAAATGCCGTTCACGGCAGTGATAGCCTAGAAAACGCTAAAAACGAGATTGCATTTTTCTTTGCAAAAAGAGAAATTTGCTAAATTTAGGTTAAATTTTGAAAATATCTTTTTCCAAAATCGCAAACAACCAAATGCCGTTTGAGTTAAACTCGGACGGACTGATTTTTAACGGCGAACTAGGAAAAATAAACCAAAATTTGGTTAGTTGCAAAGGTAAAATCGTAGGCAGGTTAGCTCACAACTGCGACCGATGCGGCGAAGACATAAATTTAAAGCTTGATGAAGATGTAAATTTGATATTAAGCGACGGAATTTATAAAGATAAAGAAGAAAACCTCGACGATGTAGTCGAGTTTTTCGACGGTTTTATAAATTTGGAAGAAGTATTAACAAGCGAAATAGAAGCTTTTAAAAGCGATTATTTTTATTGTGAAAAATGTAAAAATCTATAAAGGAGAATAAAATGGCAGTACCTAAACGAAGAGTAAGTCATACTCGTGCGGCAAAGAGAAGAACACACTACAAAGTAACGCTTCCTATTCCCGTAAAAGATAAAGACGGCTCATGGAAAATGCCTCACCGCGTAAATAAAACTACCGGAGAGTATTGATACAAATGACCAGCATTTGCATTGACGCGATGGGCGGCGACTTCGGTCCGCAGCCTATTATCGGCGGCGTGATCGAAGCTTTAAAAGAAGTAAAATTTGAAGCTATCTTGGTAGGCGATACGAAAATTTTGGAAAGTCTCGTCCCGCAAAATTTAAAACAGTACGTAAAATTTATTCAAGCCGACGAGATTATTTCTATGAGCGACGGCGCCACTGATGCGCTAAAGCGAAAGGAAAGTAGTATTTTTAAGGCTATCGAGCTACTTAAAAATAAACAAACCAAGGCCGTAGTTTCTGCCGGACACAGCGGAGCTACGATGAGCCTTGCTACTCTTCGAGTCGGACGCCTAAAAAATGTTTCGCGTCCGGCTATTGCGACGTTGATGCCAAATGTTACTGGCGGTAAAACTCTAGTTTTGGACGTCGGCGCAAACGTAGACTGTAGGCCGGAACATTTGTTTCAGTTTGCAGTAATGGGCGAAGCTTACGCAAAGGAAATTTTAAAAATAGAGTCGCCCAAGGTAGCGCTTTTATCAAACGGCGAAGAAGAGTGCAAGGGTAATGATGTTACCAAGGAAGCCTTTGCGATGATTTCAAAACTTGATAGTTTCGTAGGCAATGCCGAAGGCAATCAGGTCTTTGACGGAAGCGTCGATGTTATAGTTTGCGACGGATTCGTAGGAAATATTTTGCTAAAAACCAGCGAAGGCGTAGCTGATGCAATCAGCAAGATTATTAAAAATCACGTTAAAAAATCTCCCGTAGCAATCGCCGGCTCGCTTCTCATGAAAAAAGTTTTTAAGACTTTAAAGCAGCAAGTCGACTACGATGAATACGGCGGAGCGCCGCTGCTAGGCGTAGACGGTTGCGTAATAATCAGTCATGGAA
>CAUQMN010000255.1:0-3006 GCA_963518765.1 uncultured Campylobacter sp. | reverse complement strand
TACCCATAGCGCGCATACTGAGGTATCGCATGCCGTAGATCATCACGAGCTTTGCGTTTATCATCGACGCGGCGCCTAGAGCAAGGGCATTTATCGCAAAGTAGATAGGAAACTCGTCGCCCAGCTTATAACTCACTTCAAAAATCTGCTGAGCGGTGCTAATATAGCTCAAAAACATCCCAAAAATCAGCCCCAAAACGATGGTGTAGCCTGCGGTGCGCCTGTTTTTCACAACCTGCGCGGCCTCGCGTTTTATCAAATTTAGGCTAAATTTATTGCGATTTTGCGCTGGCAAAGTCTCGCTCTGACGCAGTCCAAACCACGCTAGGCACGCAATCCCCATAAAAGTAAGCATCAAAAATATGCTGCGCCAACTATAAATTTTAAAAATAAAGCCGCCGATAATGGGAGCTAGTGCGGGCACGATGATGAAGACGGCCGCGATAAAGCTCATCACGCGAGCCATCGCGCGTCCCTCGTAGAGATCGCGGATAAGCGCCATCGCGATGATCCTAGGGCCCGCAGCGCCTAGCCCCTGGAAAAATCTGCTCGCTAAAAGCGCGGTAAAATCGCTCGTGACGACCGAGATAAAGGAGCTTGCCGTAAATATCGCAAGCGCTAGCAGCACGGCGTTTCGTCGTCCGATAAAGTCGCTAAGCGGCCCGTAAAATATCTGACCAACGGCAAAGCCCGCAAACATCGAGGAGATGACGAGCTGGGTTTGGTTTATCTGCGTCACGCCAAGGTCTAGGCCCATTTGCATGAGCGCAGGCAGCATCGCGTCGGTGCTCATGGCTCCAAGCGAGGTTAGAAGCGCCATGAGCGCGATAAATTCTACGAAAGGCAAGGTTTTGGGGATAAATTTCATCTTATTTTCCGTGGTTTTAAATTTAAATGATTGTATAAAAAAACTGCTTAAATTTAAAAAACGGGGATTTTGTGATATTTATGTGATATTTTTCTTATTTACTTAAATAAAACCGTGCAAAATACGAAAGAGCAAATTTATCAAATGCTTTAAATTTTGGTTTTTAGTCGATTTATACCGCTAATAAGAGCAATCTTATCTGATTTAGTATCGGTAAAATCGCATTTATATAAATTTACGAATTTTAGCCGAAATTATCAAAATCGCGGCATAATCCACGATTGGGCATTTGGTATGCGATTGAAATTTGATTTCAAAATTTATGACTAGATGATAAAATATTTCTAAAATTTTAGTTTACGAACGGTGTAATATTAATATTTTTTTAAAAAAAAAGTATTATAATTCCGTCTCAGAAAGGTACAAGATTAAGGCGTCTTTATCTGCTCGATAAAGGCTTGTAATTATAAACTCGAATTTCGGCGAAATTTTAGTTTAAACAAAGGATACCAAATGAACGAAAATTTATCCAGAAGAAGGTTTTTGCAAGGAGCCTGTATCGGCGTCGGAGCTTTGACGCTTAGCGGCTGCGACGACAAAAAGCCAAGCAAAAAAGCTTCTAAAAAAGAGTCTTTTAGCGGTATGGCTAACGGGCTTCCTTCTTGCGATATTCTCATTATCGGTTCGGGCGGCGCCGGACTGCGCGCAGCGGTTGCTGCTAGAAAAGCCGCCCCGGAGCTTAGCGTCATCGTAGCTACTAAGATGATGCCCTCAAGAAACGCCACCTGTATGGCCGAGGGCGGCATAAACGGCGTGACGAATTTTTCTGACGGCGACTCCTATAAGCTACATGCCTACGATACGGTCAAGGGTGGCGCATATCTAGTCGATCAGGACGCGGCGATCAAATTTTGCGAGCTAGCGGGCAAAGCGATAGCCGAGATGGACTATATCGGCACGCTATTTTCTAGAAATCCAAGCGGCGGCGTAGACGCTAAAAAAGGCGACGTACCGGGCGGCGTAGCGCAAAGGATGATGGGCGGCGCCTCAAAGCGCAGATGTAACTATTCGGCGGACAAAACCGGTCACATAGTTATGCATGCCTGCTTTGACGAGGCCGTTAGCAACGACATTAAATTTCTGATGGACTACGAGCTGCTAGATATCGGCGTAGAGGACGGTAAATGCGAGGGCGTCGTGCTACGAAACCTACAAACCGGCGATATCACTCCAGTGCTTTGCAAGGCTCTCGTGGTGGCGACCGGCGGCTATACGAGGATATTTTACAACAGAACCTCGGTGCCATACATCGCCACCGGCGACGGCGTAGCGGCTGCGGTACGAGCGGGGCTTGGGTTTGAAGACCCTGAGATGATACAGTTTCACCCGACCGGCGTAGCAAACGGCGGCACCCTCATCACGGAGGCGGCTCGCGGCGAGGGCGGATATCTACTAAACAACAAGGGCGAGAGATTTATGAAAAACTACCACGAGAAGATGGAGCTAGCTCCTCGCGACGTCGTGGCTCGCGCTATCGAGACCGAGATCCGCGAAGGGCGCGGCTACGGCGAGGGTTTAGGCTCGTACGTACTCATCGACGTTAGGCATCTAGGCAAAGAAACCATAATGAAAAAACTGCCTAAAATCAGACACACCGCGTTGCTTTTTGAAAATTTAGACCTAGTAGAGCATCCGGTGCCGATCCGCCCTACCGCGCACTACTCAATGGGCGGCATAGAGGTGGATAAATTTGACGATATGAGCACGAAGATACTGGGTCTCTACGTAGGCGGCGAGGCGTCGTGCGTCTCTATCCACGGAGCTAATCGTCTCGGAGGAAATTCGCTCTCAGACGCGGTGGTAACGGGTCAGTTAGCCGGCAAGGGAGCTAGCGCGTATGCTAAAACGGCCGATTTTGGTAGCGGCAAAAACACCGAAGAGCTTGCCAAAAAATGGCGCGAGAAATTTAAAAAAGTCGCAAACGGCAAAGGTCAAGCAAACGAAATGTATCTCCTGCGCGAGGAGCTAGGTAAACAAAACTGGGATAATATGGGTATCTTTAGAACCCAAGACAAGCTAGATGCCCTGGAAAAGGCTCTAGAGGATATACAGGCTCGCTACGATAAGCTAAGCGTACC
>CAUQMN010000254.1:0-3029 GCA_963518765.1 uncultured Campylobacter sp. | reverse complement strand
ATAAAATTTAGAACTCCTGCCTAGCTCGTCGATGCGCGCCTCAAAGTGCTCGCCCTTTATAACGGCGATCTCGCGGCCTTGCGTCACTACGGCTTGCGGAGCGCTAGCGCCTGATGCGGTATTTGCGCTCGGAGCGGCGTTTGCTCGGCTTGATTGCCGTGCCGCCACGGTTTGGTTTTGATCTAGCGGCAAATTTTTAGGAATAAAAAAATGATCGTAAGCGATAAAAAAGATAAAAGATAAAACGGTCGCTAATATCACGCGTTTTTGAACTGACATATTGTCTAACACTATTTTTCCTTTTGAAAGTCTAAATTTTTAATAACGTAGAATTTATTTTTTTTATACGGGACGAACCAAAATGCAATATGTGATTCTAAATTTTGATTGGATATAAAAAAAGAGTCGAAGTTTTTACTGATGACGGGGTAGTCGATGCCGCCTTTAAAGAGCTGATTACAGCGTAAAATTCTAAAAATAACCGCAAAAAGCGCCGAGAAAAAGCCGTTAAATTTAAACTGCCAAACGGCAAATTCCGAGCATGAGGGATAGTATCTGCAAGACTTCGGAGTAAATTTGGAGATATAATCTTGATACGCTTTTATCAAAAATAAAATAGCTTGTTTTATCATTTTCATATGCCTGATTTTATACATCCGAGTTTTTTCAAAGCCCAAGAGATATTTTTTTTGAGCTTTAAAAACGAGCTTTTCTCTAGCCCGTTTTTAACGACTATCACGTAAATGCCGTCCGCAAGCTCATTTGAAATCTCGACTACGACTGCTCGCAAAAGTCTTTTACATCGGTTGCGAACGACGGCTTTGCCCACCTTTTTGCTTGCTACGACGGCTAATTTGTTTTCATTGCAAGGCTTAAAAAAGACTATCGCCTCCTCGCAGTGCCATTTGACGGCCTCTTTGTAGACGCTTGAAAACTCCTTTTGGCTGCTTATAGAGCTAAATTTGCTTAAACGGCCAATCTTGCTCTGCCTTTTGCGCGTCTTGCGTTTAGCACTTTGCGGCCGTTTTTAGTTTTCATGCGGACGCGAAACCCGTGAGTGCGTTTTCTAGGGGTTTTATGAGGTTGGTATGTTCTTTTCATAAATTTTTCCTTATGGTGATTTTGATATAAGTCGGTGATTTTATCAACAAATCGCTTAAAATCCTTTTAATAAATTTTTAAACTTCGTTTTAAAATAATAAAAATATAATCGCTCATTAAAATTTAGGAGAAAATTTTGCCTTACATTATTAGAAAAGCATCCAGAGCCGACGTCTCGGCCGTTTGCGAGCTGGTTAAAGAGCTGGCCGCGTACGAAAAAATGAGCGGTCATGTCAAATTTACGCCGGAAATTTTTGCCGAGTCTGTTTTTGAGAAAAACTACGCCGAGATTTTAGTCTGCGAAACAGAGGGCAAAATCATAGCCTACGCGATATATTTTTACACCTTTTCCACTTTTTTGGGACTTGGCGGGATGTATTTGGAGGATTTGTACGTCCAAAAAGAGTATCGCAACAAAGGCATAGGAAAAGAGTTTTTTAGGCATCTAGCTCAAATTTGCAAGGACGAAAACCTCCAACGTCTCGAGTGGGCGTGCCTGCACTGGAATGAGCCCGGTATCAAATTTTACGAAAAAATGGGTGCGAAAAACCAGTCCGAGCAGTGGCGAAACTACCGCTTGGACGGCGAAAATTTAAGCAAACTTGCGCTTTGATTTATCTGTTTTTAACGCCCTTTTAGATATCATCGCGCGATGAGTTACGCAAACGAAATTTTAAGAGAGCTTTACTATCTGAGGGCGTTCGGGTATAAATTTGCCGACTTTTCGCCTTCGTCCGCGGCCTTGCCAATTAGCCTTACCGAGCTAAACGCAAGCATCAAAGAGTGCAATCTCTGCGAGCTTTGCAAGAGCGCAAATCACGCGCTAACGGGCCTTGGAGATAAAAGCGCTAAAGTAGTTTTCGTATTTGACGCGCCAAACGCAGCCGAGGACGCGAGCGGAGAGTTTTTGGCTGGCGACGATAAATTTTTGCAAAATTTAAACGAGCTAGCAGGACTTAAAAAGGACGAAATTTACGTCACTAGCCTGCTAAAATGCAAGCCCGCCGCCAAAACTCCGACAAATGCTTACGAGCTTTGCGAGCCGTATTTTAGCGCAGAAGCCCGCCTAGTCGCGCCAAAGCTCATCGTAGCGCTTGGCGAAGAGGTTTTTTACAAAATGATAAAACAAAGCGCGCAAAGCTTTGAGACAATAAGGGGAAACATAATGAAATTTAAACACTCAGCCCTGCTGGCGACTTATTCGCCAAGCGTAGTAGCGAAAAATCCAAGCAAAAAAGAGCTGTTTTTTAGCGATCTAAAAAAGATAAAAGAGTGCCTATGAGAAAAATTTTAACAGTTTTACTGATCTGCTCGGCACTATTTGCCAGGAGCGACAAGCCATCGGACATCCCGCCGGCAAGCGAAATTTATATAAATTTAGAACCCGTCAAATGTAACGACATATGTTTGCTAGAACTCGTTAGAGAAGGTCTTTTGCACAGCTTTTTGGCTCGCTACGAAGGTAGCTCAAATCAAGAAATCTTACAAGCCTTTAACGCTCTAAACGGCTCATACGTAAACGCCGGTACCGAGAGCCTGACGCCAAGCTCAAACGCCGAGTTTAAGATCGCCGTCATCATCCCGCAGGATAGCATAAAAAGCTACGCCGGCGTCGTCTCAAACGCGGTTATCGCCTACGTCGTCAGGCAAAACGCTGCCATCGACGTTAAATTTTACAACATCGGCAACGAGGCTCCAAGCGCTATCGACGGCGCCCTAGCACGCGCTAAAAGCGAAAATATCGCCTATATCATCGCGCCGTTTACGCCAGTTGGCGCAAAATACCTAAACGAGGTTCTAGATCCATCTATGACTGCTTTTGTGCCGACTCTGCACATCTCTAGCGTCGATTCGCCGCAGGATAATTTAATATTTGGCGGTCTAGACTACAAAGGGCCGGTTGAAAAGCTGCTAAATTTCTCAAACGG
>CAUQMN010000253.1:0-3038 GCA_963518765.1 uncultured Campylobacter sp. | reverse complement strand
ATGGATTTATCCGCCGAGGCGCGCTACACTAAATTTAATCTCAAAACGCGGCGACATAACGTCAAATTTGACGCAGCGGGCGGAGCTTTTTGACGTGAGGCAGGCAAATTTACCCGCAGCCGCGCTACTTTAAAATCCAAATTTCTTGCTATGGCAAAGTTAAATTTAGGCTAAATAAAATTTTATCCAAACGCGCTAAATTTAGTAAAAAAATAGCCTTTAAAGCGCGTAATATTCGCTTTTATAGCGCTTTTTAAACGAAAAAGGGTATAATGGTCGCATGAGAAAATATTTTTTACTTTTTTTACCGATTTTGGCGTTTTCTTTTAGCCTGAGCGTAAATTCGGGCGCAGAGGACGGCAGACCCTACACCGTGATAAACATCAGCGACGAAAACGGACTCGTCTGCAAAGAGGAGATCCTTGCCTACGACCGTAAGCTTTATTTTTGCGATCTTCCCGGCGGAGCGTTGCCGAAGGTCGAGGATAAAATTTTGGCTCTTGCGGAGGTGAGATTTCTCGAGGAAAAGGGCGGCATGCGGGTCTATATCGTGCCGCGTGCGAGCTCCCGCCTGATCTCGTCTAACGAGCCTCTTTACGGCGCATCCGCCGTGCCGTTTAGCAAAAACGGCGGTGCAGCCAAACGCCACGCCATCGTGATAGATCAAAATTTAAACGAATTTAAAAAGCAAGCAAATGCGGGGATAAATTTCGCCCCGATATTTGAGCAGATGACCGCACCTAGCATCGGACCGCTAGATCTAAATAAAGCCCCGATAGAAAGCGGCGACAGCAACGATATAAACATGTATCTAGACGTCAAAAAAAGCTATGAGGCCAAGCGCTACGACGAGACGATAAGCACGACGCAAACGGCGCTGCGCCGCTATCCAAATAGCATTTTCGCCAGCGAGTTTTTGCTCTATAGACTGCGCGCTTTGGATAAAATTTTAGACTCGCAAAATAGCTTTGATGGGCTTGGTGCAGCAGATGTAGCAAGCGAGGGGCGCGACTAGGGCTTATCTTAGACAAGAGCTCGTTAGCGACGCGAACTACACGCTAGATATCCTTAAAAGCGAGCATCCAAACTCAAATTTCACCAAGCTAGCCGAGCTTGAGTTTGCCGATAAGCTCTACGCCTCCGGTAGGCAGGACGAGGCCGTGAGGATGTATGAGGACGTGCTGTACTCGGCGCAGACGCTAGACGTAGCTAGCCGCGCGGCTCTTAGCCTCGTGCAAGGCAGCATTGACAAGGCGAAATTTGATCGCGCCAAGGACTTTATGCTTAAAATTTTAAACAGAAACCAAGAATACCTACTAAACGACGCATCCAAGCTAATGGTGCTGGCGGGGGTATTTCACGAGAAAAAGATGGACGATATCGCCGCGAGAATTTATGAAATTTTACTTGCTCGATTAGACAAAAACGACGATGATTACGAAACCGTGCTAAAAAATCTAGGTATCGCTCTAGCAGGCACTCCCGATACGCAAAAGGCCTACGACTACCTAAAAAGATACCAAAGCGAGTTTGCCGACGGGCAGTACGCCGCCGCCGTACAAAATGCACTCGATAAGCTATTTTTCGCCAGAAACGACGAGAGCAACGCGACCAAGCTACACGAGCATTACGATGCGCTTATAGATAAATACGGCAAAACGGACGTCGGCGTTAAAGCGCTAAAAGAGCAGATCGCGCTCTATCTAAAAGAGCGTAAATTTGACTCCGTCCTGCGCTATACCCAGGCCGTGCGCGATCTAAACGATACGGACGCTAGTGCGGTATTGGATCAGGCGGCGTTAAATTTGGCAAATGAAGCCATCCGTCAAAACGACTGCGTTACGGCTGTAAATTTGACCGAAAACTACGGCGTAGGCGAGAAAATCGGGGCTAAATTTAAGCTCTTTGACTGCTATATGCGCCTCTCTCGTTTTGCCGCCGCGCACGAGCTCGCCTCGCAAAATATCTCGACGCCCGACATGCTCGACCGCGTGGAGTGGCTCATCAAACTAGCCTCCGTTTTGATAAAGACCGAGAAGTATAACGACGCCTTGCGCGTGGCAGACGAAGCCCTAGCTATCGCGTCCAGGCAGGAGTATGCCGACGTCTCACCCGTACTTTTTTATAGATTTGAGGCGCTTATGGGACTAGGCAGGCTCACCGATGCCGCCGCGACTATAACGGCCGTCGAGACGCTGCGCAAAAACGACTTTAAGGTTATCGAGCTCTACGACCGCATGGCCGAGGCGACGTACGGCGCGAACGACTTTTTAAACGCGTCGGTTTACGCCAAAAAGGCGATCGACCTACAAAAACGCCTGCATATCGCCACGTTTAGCCCGAAAATCGACTTTGAGTACATCGGCTCGCTAAGCAAGCTGGATAGGCTGGACGAGGCTTTGCAAGCCGCACGAGAACTCGTAGATACGCGCCTAGATCCCGAAAACAGACTGCGCGCACTAGCTCAGATCTCGGAAATCTACATCAAGCTAAAACGCGAAAGCGAAGCAAAGCCGTATCTGCAAGAGTGTGTCGGCTCAAATCTGCAAAGCTCGTGGAAGGCTATCTGCGCCGAGCAGATAAAGCTCGTGGAGTAATTTATCCTTTTGCTTTTTAAACCCAGCTCAAATTTAGCGGGGAAGCTCGAGTTAAATTTGGGTTTGATCGCCGTACTTTTGGCTTTGCGCTAGGCCTAGGCTCGTGCGCGGCGCGGCGCTATCTTTTTATCCGCAGATATTTTAGGGCAAACGGGTTAAATTTAAGACTGTTTGACGTTAAATTTTACTCTCCTTACCTTTGCCTGATTAAATTTGCCAAGCGGTGGCAAAACGTAAAATTTTCAAAACGTAGCTACGTTTTTGCTATCAAATTTAAGCCCCAAATTTAGGTGCTTTACTAGGTTAAATTTAGAATTACCGCTTTTAAAACGGTTAGCCGTGAACGTAAAATTTCAAGCCGAGATGAAAGAGCCGGACGAGAAATTTGCCGCTATCTCTGAGGACGCAAAAAGGCGGTACGATAGGCATAGGTTTATCAGG
>CAUQMN010000252.1:0-3039 GCA_963518765.1 uncultured Campylobacter sp. | reverse complement strand
AGTTTCAAACCCCAACGGGGTAAATTTACACGGCAGCGCCGCGCTCGCAAAAGGCGGCAGCGGAGACGCGTTTCAAACCCCAACGGGGTAAATTTACACCAACTACTCCGCTTGCCACCTCGCTTGTTTTAGCGAGTTTCAAACCCCAACGGGGTAAATTTACACGCATATTAGCAAGCAGCGCGCCCGCCTTGTCTTTGTTTCAAACCCCAACGGGGTAAATTTACACCGTCATTGAAAATAATGGCGGTAAAGATAAGGGTAAGTTTCAAACCCCAACGGGGTAAATTTACACCAGTTTATAAGATTACTCAACAACAAGGAAACCGCGGTTTCAAACCCCAACGGGGTAAATTTACACACAGTTTAACGCCGTATTCAGGGCAAATTGCTATAATTGTTTCAAACCCCAACGGGGTAAATTTACACTTTTTAAGAGAATTACAAAACACATGGGAAAAAAGTTTCAAACCCCAACGGGGTAAATTTACACAGCGCCAAAACACTCATATTTAGGGCTATTTACGATAAAAGTTTATATTTTTAGGCCTTAAAATAGCCTAAATTTAACCGCTAGAAAAATCTAAAACGCGAGTATATCACTCTTTGCGAAACTTACAAAAAGCTTTATCGCCATAGCGGGCAAAGATATGCAAGCAAAAATAGGTAAACACGGGCCGCAAAAGTAAATAAAATCGGCATAAAATCGACAAGCCTGGTTAGTAAATTTGCCGCAAACGACGTAGTGACGGTTTTTGGGCAGACTTGTGTGCCGTTATCTCGTAGCGGCCAAAATCGCTGCGCCTTTGATGCACGCGCATCATTTACAAAGGCTGCAAAATACCAAGACATGCGGCGGCGCGACCGAGCCACCTTTAGCACAAGCAAAAAGACACCGTAAAAAAGAGCCGGCAGCGACCAAGTATACCTTTAGCGTCGTGTTCTTGGCGATCTTGGCTACTATAGCTGCTACGACCAAAACCGTCTTTCCGCTTGCCTGTCAAGCGAGCCAAAAACCGAGCCGATGCTTGCGCATTTGGCCTTAGCGGAAATTTACCGCCTTGCTCGCTAAATGCTTTTTGGACGGCGTGCTAGGTAAATTTAGCGCTAGAGCGCATTATTGGCACCCCAAAGGCGCGAGTCCAAACGGCGCTTTAGCTAGAAATTTACGATTTGCTATGCCAAAAGCTTCGCCGTCCGCCCGTTTTTTCGCACTTCTTTGAAAAATATCCGCAGCGCCTTTTGCTCTTTCGCGCCGATTTCGTAGCTGATAAATTTGAGATACCATTTGATATCATCCGCGCTAATGCCCCTAGTTTTGGCGTATTTGGCTAGGATGTAGTTTGGGATTTTGACATTTGCTCGCAAAAACTCGCGCGCCAGCCGCTCATACGCGCCGCGCCCTTTCACGCAGGAAAATCGCCCGAAAACAAACGGCAAGCCCGTCCGCTCGCGCCACGCCCGCCCCAGATCGTAAAACGCCTCCTCGCCCTCCCGCAGATACGCCTTTAGCGCGCGGTCGCCGATGAGCACCTCGCCCTCAAGCCCCAGCACTCCGGCTAGCGCATTTGAGCTCGCAGACGCGGGATCCAGGCGCACGGCGGTGCCCTTTCGCACGAGCACGCTTTTGACGTCGCCCTTAGCTACGATGCCCAGGCTCACCTTTTTGTAGCGTTTTTTGCGGCTTTCGATGCTCGAGATCACGGCGGCGTCGATCCTGCGGCAGCGCAGATCTCGGTTTAGTTTGCTAGGCACCCCTTTTTTAAATTCGATGATTTTTTTATCCTGCGAGCTTAGGCGCGAGCGCTTTAAAAATACGTGAAAGGGAAGCAAATTTAGATAATCAATCTTGCCAAAAATCATAAAAACTCCGAATTTATAAGGATTTGCGCCGTTTTAAAATGCGGCAAAACGTGCTAAATTTAAAACCAAATCCAACTGTAAAAATAAATTTCATAAAATCCAAATCATAGCCCGAGTCAAAAAGACGCGGCTTGCAAGCCTTGCGACGATAGCGCAAATTTAACCGATTCGCGCCGAAAAATACGTCCGCGACGAAAAAAGCAACAAAAAGGTGCTGGTCCGGCCGGCTAGAAATCGCCCCAAAATGCGACAACGAAAAACCGCCAAAACGCGCCGAGCTTGCCGTTCTAGCTTTAGATCCAAAGATTCTTTTAAGGCTAAATTTGAAAAGCGGCGACTCCACGCGGGAAATCGCCGCTAGCGAGGCAAATTTGGGCTCAAAGCCAGGCTATCTTGCCTTGCTAAATTTGATATTCGTCCTCTTCAAGCTCGTCGTTTAAGAGCTTCGTAAATCTCGCCGCATGCGCCTCTATCGCGCTATCGGGCACGCCCGGCTCCACGCCGCAGCTAGCAAAAATGCGCCCGTAAACGAGCTCGCAAAAGTCCGCGCAGCACTGAAGCGGCAGCAAAATCTCGTTTAGGCTAAATTTGATCGCGCCGTGCTTGGAGTATTCGCCTAGCGCGCCGCCCGCGCTTACGGCGATTTGCAGCTGTTTGCCCGCGATCTTCGCACCCTGCCCGTAGGCAAAGCCGCGGCTGAGTACGTAGTCGATGTAGGCCTTTAGCATCGAAGGCACGTTAAAGCCCATCATCGGGAACAAAAACACGATGCGATCGGCGCGCAAAAACGCCTCCTGCTCCGCCGCGACGTCGATTTTAAGGGCGTCAGTGCCGTATAGTCCCTCTAGGTGGCGAACCTGGGCGCCTGCGCTTTTAGCGGCGTTTGCCAGCGCCTTGTTTAGGCGAGAGGCGGCGAAATTTGGATGGGATAAAACTACTAGCGTTTTCATTTTGGCTCCTTTTTTGATAAATTTTAGAGCGTTTGCGCTTTTGGGGCGTTAAATTTAAGCTTACCTGCGCAAATCAAGCTCGCTGCGGCGCAGTTTCAGACTCGAACCTAGCCGCCAAAATCGCGCTAAATTTGATCCAAAGCCTAATTTTTCGCTCCATATCGAAATAGTCTTTTTTTTTATAATTTTTATCATCAAAAGCATAAAATGGGTTTAAGGCGGGCGC
>CAUQMN010000251.1:0-3044 GCA_963518765.1 uncultured Campylobacter sp. | reverse complement strand
GTGCTTGGATGCGATAAAAACGATAGCTTTGAAGAGGTGCGAAACCGCTATCTGGAGCTAGTTAAAGCCTATCACCCCGACTTTCACGCCGCGCTTAGCCCCGAGCTTTTGGACGAGTGCAAAACGCAGTTTCAGCGTATCCAAAACGCTTACGAGAGCTTAAAGCCGTATTTTAAGGAGCTTGAAGCGGGAGCGGAGTAAATTTACTTTTTCAAATTTGAACAAATTTGATGCTAAATCAAATTTGCGTTTTGGGGCGCAAACCCTGCCTCGACTGGCTAAATTTAAACGATATGGAGACGACTTTGCAAGAAAATTTTTTATATAAATACTGTAAAACCCACGGCAAGATCGCTACGAACATCATTGTAGCGGTCTATTTTTTATTTGCCCTCGGCATTTTTATCATTCCGGGCGATATCCTCTCTCGCTGCGAAATTTGCCGCGAGTTCGTAAATTTTATGAAGCAATACTTCCCGAATATCCAAATTTTTAGCGACGTTAGCCCGTTTAAGCAGGAGATAGAATTTTACACAAGCTATATGTGGGTCGTTGGGCTACTTTGGGCGGCGGAGATGGTATTTTACGTTACCTGCATGTACACCGTATTTATGGACACGGATATAGGCGAGCGCGAGGGTATAGAAAAACTAAACTGGAAAATGCTCGTATTGAGCTTTATATTCGGTTTTTTTGCGATATACGTGTATTACACGGGCTACATCGTCACCGGCGGCGTTACTTTTATGGGATGGCCGCGTTTTTATATAGATTTTGCGACCAAATTTGAAATATTCCAATACATATCACTTTTTCAGAGTATTTTCTCTGCCGTGGGAATATATTTACTGACATCGCTAATCTATATGCTTTATTACAAATTTTTTAGCCGCAAAAACCGAAACGACCAAATTTAAAAGCAAAAAGCCCCTCATCAAGAGCTCGCTTAAATTTAAAATTTACGCTCAAATTTGCGCCGCTTGGCAAATTTGACTCGCTCCAAGCGGCAAATTTTACTTACCCGATTGCAGCAAATAGGTCTTTTTGCGCTCGCTAGAGCTACCGATATTTAGCGCGAGGCGGTATTTGGTTATCGTGCGGCGGACGACCTCGACGTTAAATTCCTTCTTTATAAACTCCAAAATTTTAAGATCGCTAAGCGGCTTGGCGGGATTTTCGTTGCGGACAAGATTTGCCACGAAGTCCTTGATGGCCTTGTTTGAGACGTCCTCGTCGATCGCGGCGGAGAAAAAGCTCTTTATAGGCACGAGTCCGCGCGAGCACTCTAGGTATTTGTTTGAGATACCGCGCGAGATGGTCGACGGGTTTCGCCCCAGATCCTCGGCGATGTCTTTTAGGCGCATAGGCTTGATGTCGCCGCCGAAAAAGTAATCATACTGATACTCCACTAGCATGAGGGCGATCTTACGTAGCGTGGCTTTTCGCATATCAAGCGCGTCTATGAGGTCTTTGGCCTCTTTTACGCGCGAGGCGACGAAGCTCTCTTTTTCGTCAAGCCCCTCGACGTCGATGACGATCTCGGGATAAAAGTCGTCATTGATGCGCACCTCGATACCGCCCGAACTCGTATCTATGACGATGTCGGGGATGATCGCCGCAGCCTCGCTCATGTACTCGATCGCGGGCGGATTTTTTAGCCTCTTGATGACGGCGAGAGCTTCGTTATAGAGAGGGATTTTGCGCATTTGGGAGAGGTTTTCGAAATTTAACGCAAGCTTTTTAGCGCTTTCAAAGAGCTTTTCATCCAAATTTAGCTCCTCAAGCTGAAACAAAAAGCTCTCTTTGTAGTCCTTTGCGCCGATGCCGGCGGGCTCGAGGTAGGCAAACCGCTTTCGCACCGACTCGATCTCCGCCTCGCTAAATTCGTCAAACGTTTCAGGCTCGTAGTAGCCCTCCTCGTTTATGCACTCGATGATTTTCATCGCGATTTTTTGGGATTTTTCGGTCGGAAAAAGGGGCTTATCTATCTGCTCGATTAGCTTGTCGTAAAGCCCCGTTTTAGCCACGCTAAAGCTTTCGATATTGTCTGTTACGCTGTTTTTTGATATTTCTTTGAAGAAATTTTTATCTTTTTTAGACGGCGCGGCGCTCGGTAGCTCGCTTAAATTTCGTTGCTGCACGCTTGCAAACGGATTATCCGCCAAAAACGGCTCAAGTGTCTCCTTTAGCTCCTCGACGCTGCTGCTAAGTATCGGCAGCCACGAGCGCAACGTATGCGAGAGCTTATTTTTGGGAGCTTGAGTTTGCTTTAGCATTATTCTACGAATTTAAACTCTTCGCCCAGATAGTGGGTGCGCACGAGTTTGTTATTCGCGACTTCGTTCGCGCTACCGCTAGCTAGCAGGCTACCGTCCTTGATCACGTAGGCGCGGTCGCAGATAGCTAGCGTCTCGCGGACGTTGTGGTCGGTGATGAGCACGCCTATGCCAAGCTTTTTTAGATCGCGAACGATGCTTTGTATATCGCTAACGGCGATCGGATCGACGCCGGCAAAGGGCTCATCCAGTAGCAAAAACTTAGGCGTGATGATGAGGCTTCTAGCGATCTCGCAGCGCCTGCGCTCGCCGCCGCTTAGGCTCACGCCCTTTCGCAGACGTATCGGCTCGATATTTAGCAAATTTAGCATTTCATTTACTTTTTTCTCGCGGACGGCCTCGTCTTTATATAAGATCTCGGCGCCGAGCAGTAAATTTTCCTCGACGGAGAGGTCTTTAAATATACTTGATTCTTGCGGCAGATAGCCAATCCCCATATGCGCGCGCTTGTGTAGCGGCACCTTCGTCACGTCCGCGCCGTCTAAAAATACGCTGCCGCTAGATGGCGAGATAAGCCCGCAGATCATATAAAACGTCGTCGTTTTACCAGCGCCGTTTGGACCCAGCAGCCCTACTACCTCGCCGCTTTTGACCTCTAGCGAGATGCCGTTTATGATGTTTGTTTTTTTGATCGTTTTTTTTAAATCTTTAACTTATAATTTATTCACCGTAAAACTCGTATTTTAGCCCTTTTTTGCTAGGCGAGTT
>CAUQMN010000250.1:0-3046 GCA_963518765.1 uncultured Campylobacter sp. | reverse complement strand
AAAACTTTTCATCGCACTTCCTTAAGAAAAATTATTAATGTAATTTTATAAATTTGCTGCTTAAAATTACATCGCTATATTTTATTACGAAGCGGATTTTGTATATTAAAAGAGTAAAATTTGAAGTAATAGCGCGGCAAACCGGGCCGAATTTGAGCTTTGCCTAAATTTGCCGCGAAGGTAAAAGCCGCGCAAACGGCGGCTAAATTTAACGAGCGATCAGTGCTTTTTAAGACCCATCGCAGCGACGTCTAGCACGATCTCTTCGTTATTTATCGTAATTAGTCCGCGCTCTAAAATTTTGCTTGCGATCGCATGCGCTTCGTCAAGCGAGTGCATTTTATACGTGCCGCACTGATACTTGTTTAGCTCGGGGATGTCTTCTTGGTTTTTGACACCTAGGATATCCTTCATCGACGCCGTCCACGCGGCCTTGACCGCCTCCTCGCTCGGCACGCCGATCACGCTCATATAAAAGCCCGTCCTGCAGCCCATCGGCGAGATATCGATGATCTCGGCGCCCTTGCCGTTTAGATGATCTCGCATAAAGCCCGCAAATAGGTGCTCTAGCGTGTGGATGCCTTTTTCGGGCAAGATTTCCTCGTTTGGCTTGCAAAATCGCAAGTCAAACACGCTTATATCGTCGCCTTTTGGCGTTTTCATCGTCTTTGCCAAGCGCACGCCCGGTGCGTTCATCCTCACGTGATCGACGCAAAAACTATCTAGTAGAGGCATATTTTCTCCTTATTTTTAACATAAATTCGGCGTGATTTTAGCTAAATTTGCTAAATTTTAGCTCAAATTTGAGTTGATTAAAAGTCGGCATTAGCTCGACTAGCTATGAAGCGGTTTTGACAAAATTTGCGCAAACGCCGCGCGCTAAAATCGCTTTAATGCTCTAATATGGCAAAGTCAAATTTGAAAGAAAAAGCGTTAAATTTGAAAGAAAAATCGGGCAAAAAGCCCGACTAGAAGTATTAAAATTTAAGCAAAATGAGGTTTGATCTGCTCTATCCAGGCGCTGATTCTAGGCTCGGTTTTTTCGCTTTCGTTATCGGCATCAAGCGGCAGACCGACGAATTTACCGCCTCTTACGGCCTCTGATTCGTCAAATTTATATCCGTCCACGGACACTGCACCCACGACGTTTGCGCCCGCTTTTACGACCTCATCGTAAAGCTTGCCCATCGCGCCGCAAAAACTATCCGCGTAGCTCTCGGCATCGCCCATGCCAAATATCGCAACCGTCTTGCCGCTAAGCTTTAATCCGCCGAAATCAAACGCGTCCCAGTCGTCTTGCAGGTCGCCTGTACCCCAGGTCGAAACGCCCAAAATCAGCTTGTCAAAGCCGTTTAGCTTAGCCGCGTCGCAGTTTGCTACGTTTAAAAGCTCGTTTTCCAGCCCCAAATTCTCGGCTAAAAAGCCCGCCGCCTCCTCAGTATTTCCCATACTGCTTCCAAAAATGATACCTATCATTTAAATTTCCTTTAAAAAATATGATGACTTATCGTGTAGGGCACCAGTCGCAGCGATCCGCCGCATCCGTACTCCCGTCTGACCTCGATGTAGCGCGAGAAATTCGCATTTCTCGGAGCTACGATGAACATCCTGTCAAACTCCCCGCCGCTAAGCGCCTCAAAGCCCCTAGCGATCTCGCAGTTAGCCAGATGAAACCGCTCTTTGGTTATCTCCTTAAAGCATGGCATAACGCCAAAAAGCTTGCGCCCGCCCTGCTCTTCAAAGATAATCACGTCTTGAAAATAAACGTTTTTATCAAAATGTTTGGCGCGTATTTTATCATAAACAAACTGAGAAAACATTAGGTCCGCGTCAAAACATATTCCGTTTTGGGATTTTAGCATGAGTACAAGCCTAGCGGCCGGGTGTTTGGGAGAGACGGCTAGCGGCGGGACGGCGTCAAATTTGCCCGTTTTATAGGCGCGGATTACGACGTTTGAGGCGATACAAAAGCTTGAAATTTTACTTCGGCTAGGATTTTTAAACTCGCATAAGTCCTCTATGCGTTTTAGAAAAATTCCCTCCAAATTTAAGCCTGAATATGCATAAGAAAGAGGGATTTTTAGCTCGCGACCTGCGCAGCAGTTGTATAAATTTATAAAAATTCGGGCTTTATTTACCGCGTCAAGCCCTGAAAAAATACTTGGAGTTATTTCTCCAATACCTGATAAAAAGCCGAATTTCATCTATTAGTCTTTTGCCTTGCAGCATCCAAATTCCTTATCTAGCCCAAAGACTTTGCAATACTCGCTAAACACGCAGCTGACGCTTCTTTTGGCGCAGACGATCGGGATATTGCGCTTTTTGGCTTGGTTTTTTATCGTTTTCATCGTGTTGTGGTTTAAAAAACTGGTTAGCATCACGACGCACTCGGTATCTTGCGGGATCGGTTTGCGATTTACGCGGTTTTCGTTGCGCGCGTCCCAGTGCTCGATCGCTTCTGCTCCTAGGTCTTTTAGGACTGCTTTTATAGGCGTTATTTCGTCGGCCCCGATAACTAAAACTGACATTTTGGACTCCTGTTTATTTGATTGTGATTATTATAAAATAGATTAGCTAAAAAATAGCTTAGTTATGATAGTTGTTATCAGTTAAGTGCAAATTTGTAACGCGTGTCAAATTTTACGAGGGAGTTTTAAATTTGACTGCCCATTTGCCTTTTACGGCTAAAACGGTATCAAATTTGACGAAAATCGCATTTAAGCGGCAAGAACAAAAAGCTCAACGTTTTGCTCTTAAATTTGGCAGAAGATAAATCAAATTTGGGTTCAAATTTGCCCGACCAAATTTGCCGTCTTATCAAACTCCATCTGCTCCTCGAGCCGTTTAAACCCATCTGCGTAAACGAGTGCATTATCGATGCACTCAAGCCAAAACTCCCGCGTTCGCGCGTCCTTGCCAAAGTGCTTTTGCAGCAAAGCTTCGACGCTCATCACGCCACACTCTCGCAAAAACGCCTTGTACGCGCCGATAAATTTATCGCCCGTCCGCCTAAACTCGCCCAGCAAAAACTGCGATAGCAGATAGC
>CAUQMN010000249.1:0-3049 GCA_963518765.1 uncultured Campylobacter sp. | reverse complement strand
AAATGCAGGAGTAGTCGCCTGCGTTTTGTTTTAAAATTACCGAATTTACGCTTTGATTTGGTGGGCGTGCCTTGCCTCGCTTTGGCGTAGATTCGGCTAAATTTTGTCTAAATTACACTTATCTTACTTGAGCATAAATTTGGTGTAGGTTTTGGGCGTGGGTTAGTTTTCAGCTCTCTTGTCAAAGCCTTGCAAAGCTTGGATTTTCAGATTAAATTTTGATTATTTTAGAAAATGAAACTGTGTTTTTGTCGTATTAATTTTTTGATCTGCACACGATCTTTTGTAAATTTCACATATACATTTACCTGCATCTTTGCGATAAACAGTTACAAATAGGTCTTAAAATTGCTATACCATATTAAAGCACAATTTACTTAAAAATTTTAGAAAGCAAATTTTGTGAAATAAAGCTAAAAATATATAAAATGCTATCAAAAAAAAGGATACTTGAATCATGAAATACACAAGCATTGTAACTCCTAACGATTTGGCACGATATGCAGATACGCGTGAGAGCGAAGGAGTAATTCCGGAGCTTATTTATCTACTTATCAAACAATCTGCACCCGATATAAGAGAGTGTCGCATACCTTATGGCGATGCCGTAAATCAGCCCGGTATGGACGGTCTTGTAGATTGCGAGACCGGATTTTTTGAATTTGTTCCTGCTGGGAAATCCTATTGGGAAATAGGCACCGGAAAAGATCCTCAAGAAAAAGCAAGTAGCGACTTTCAAAAAAGAACCAATGAATTAAGCGATGAAGAACGGGCAGATTCTGCTTTCGTCTTCGTTACCCCACGCTCAGCTGAGGCGCATGGTTGGGATGAGCCAAAACAGAGGGCTTGGATCAAAAGGCGGCAAGGTAAAGGATGGAAACGAATTATAATAATAGATGGGGTAAAACTAGCGGATTGGCTTAGAGAATTTCCCGCTATTGGTAGGTGGATAGCTGCTAAAATAGGAATTTTGCCAAATTTAAGCGGCGTTATAACGCCGCTTGAGCACTGGAATTTAGCTCAATCTAAATTTAAAAATTGCAACTTGATCCAGTCGCAATTTAATGGGCTGACTCTTCCACCGGAGCTTTTTATCTCTTCTCGCTACAAAGCGTGTAGTGCGCTTGAAACCATCTTTTCTTGCGAAGCTAAAAAACTTTTTATTATTGCTGAGAGTGAAAACGATGTATATGATTTTGTGGCGGCTTACCTTATGACGCTTGAAAAAGAAAAGGCACAAAAATATGTAGATAAGTGTCTTTTTATAAAAGATAAAGATACATGGCAAGCGATATCCGAGTTGCGACGATCGCATGTATTGGTTGCTAGCCCAAGGCTAGGCTTTGATGATTAACAACAAAATTTACTTGCGTTAGCCATAGAAAAAGGGCATGGAGTGATCGTGCCGTTTTGCGATGCCCCATCAATTGGTAATGACGATGTTATAGACCTTAAAAGTCCTCCATCATATCAGATCAAAGAGATACTGACGAAAGCGCAGTTCCCAGATGCTCTTGCAGAGGAATTTGCTAAAATAGGAAATAGGAGGCTGTCTGCACTTATGAGGTATCTCGTAGGAGTCGCTGCGCCGTCGTATGCGAAACGAAATACTGCTTGCGAATTGGCAAAAGCCTGTTTAATAGGTCTATGGAATGAAGAAAATAAAGCGGACATTCAAGCTATAGAAGAATTTGTCGGCAAAAGCTATAAAGAATGGATAGAAAAATTTAGAGCTGACGCTTTACGTCCAGACTCTCCGCTTACTTTGATAGAAGGAAAATGGAAAGTTATTTCTCGTGATGAGGTGTGGGATGCCCTTGGAGGCTTGATCTCAAATGACGATCTAGTTCGCTTTAAGAATATGGCGATTTCAGTTTTAGAAGAAAGAGATCCGGCGCTTGATCTGCCAAAGGAAGAACGATACGCCGCTAACATTTATGGAAAACAATTAAACTATTCGCAAAATATTAGAAAAGGAATTTCTCAAACGCTTGCTTTGATGGGTAGTCGCCCCAAAGCGCTTAGTAACTGCTCTTTCAATGAAGCTTTAAACACCGTAAATTTTATTGTGCGCACATTGCTTGATGGGGCGGGTTGGGAGCGATGGGCGAGTATAGATTACTATTTACCGCTTCTAGCAGAAGCCGCACCCAGCGAATTTCTTGATGCTGTAGAGTCGGCATTGGTCGATATTTCAAATTCCCCTTTTCATAAACTATTTGAACAAGGAAGTGGGATCGAAGGTCGTAATTATATGTGCGGCCTGTTATGGGCTCTTGAAAAGCTGGCATGGTCTCCTGATTATTTATCAAGAGTAGCGGCTATCTTGGCGGATCTTGCCTCTATTGATCCCGGCGGATCTTGGGCAAATCGTCCTATAAGATCGCTTGTGAATATATTTTTACCTTGGCATGTGCAAACTGCCGCAAAATTTGATAAAAGAAAAGTGGCGATCAAGGCCGTGATAAAAAATCAACCTAAAATCGGATGGTCCCTGCTGCTAGAGTTGCTTCCGAGAGAATGTCAAACCACAATCGGAACTTGCCGCCCTATTTGGAGAGATTTTATCCCGCTGGATTGGAAGGATGGCGTATTTCAATATGAATATTTGGAGCAAACTACCGCGCTGTCCGAACTTGTGATTGATTTGGCAAAAGAAGACGTGGATAAATTTATCGAGCTTATAGAAAGGCTTTCAAATTTACCCAAAAATGCATACGATTTTATTCTTGATTATTGCTTGTCAGATAGCATAAATTTGCCCGAAGAAAAACGCGATTTAGTTTGGGAAAAACTTGATAAGATTGTGCGTCGCCATAGAAAATTTTCTGATACTAACTGGGCATTGCCCGAAGAAGAACTTTGCAAAATCGAAAACTTAGCCGATAGTCTTGCGCCATCTTCGCCGGAAATAAAATATCGTTATTTATTTAATGGCGTAGTTTTTGAGTTATTGGACGAAGATGATAGCCATGATAAACAAATAGAAAGGCTCGCTAAAAAACGCAATTCCGCCATAAAAGAAATTTTGGACAGTGGAGGTTTGATA
>CAUQMN010000248.1:0-3061 GCA_963518765.1 uncultured Campylobacter sp. | reverse complement strand
ATACGGGTTTGCTTTAGGATATATTTGCTTAATGCCTCAAAGGCCTAATGCTAAAGCGTTTTTCTTACGCTATTGATTTTTTAGCCGGGCACTCTAGTTGAGAGCCTTTTGCGAGTTACCTCGGTTAGATTAAGTTTGTTTTCGCGATTAGGATTTAAGACTTTGCGGGACTAGCAAAATTTGCGCCGCAAGCTTTAAATGCGAAAGAGCGTCAAATTTGACGCTCCGCCCTACTCTATCCCGCCCAAAAGCGGCACAAAAAGGCACTCGTCAAGCGCCTTTTGCGTTATCTCGCCGCGAGAGTCTTTTGTAAATTTGACGATAAACTGCTTGCCGTTTTTTTCGATAGGGGCTACTAAAATGCCACCGTTTTTTAGCTGGTTAAAAAGCGTCTGGGGCACCTGCTGCGCTGCGGCCGAGAGTAAAATCCTGTCGTAAGGCGCGTAGCTTTTCCAGCCGACGTTTCCGTCGTCAAATCTCACGTGGACGTTGCGTATTTCAAGCGTTTCGAAGCGTTTTTTAGCCTCGGTTGCTAGCTTTTCGATGCGCTCGACGCTAAAAACCCTGTGCGCTAAATGCGATAAAATCGCCGCCTGATAACCGCTGCCGCAGCCGATCTCTAGGGCATTATCGATGCCTTCGGCCTCAAGCGCCAGCGTCATCTTAGCTACCGTTAGAGGCGAGCTGATCCATTGATTTCCGCCGATAGGCTGAGCGTCCAGGCTGTACGCGCGGTGCGCGACGGGAGCGAATATCTCGCGCGGAGTGTTGCAAAGAGCCTTATAAAGCGGGGGCGTCAAAGTAAGTATATCGCCGATCTCGTCGGCCATAGCAACGCATTTTGATTTTTCAAGAGCGGTCATAAAAGCCCCAAATTTCGTTTGGTTTCAAGGATTAGATTTTGATCAAATTTAGCTTCTTTTGCAAATTCGCCGTTTGGCAAAAACACTCCCGAAAACTCAAGTTCAAGCGAGCTTGCGGCTACGACGTAGCAGCTGTTAGCAAGCGCTAGAGCCTTGCAAAGCGTAAGATATGCGTCCTCGCGCGCCTTGCCCCACATGGCGGGTACCAGGATGATATCGCAGCCTTTTAGCTGTGCCCAAAGCTCTGAAAATCTAAGCTCGAAACAAATTAAAACGCCGATTTTTAGCCCTTTAAAATCAAACGGCTTTATCGTCCCGTCGTCTCCCGCGGCAAAAATTTCATGCTCTAAATTTGGGCGAAAAAGCTTTGATTTATTTTGCGTATAAAAGACGTTTTGACTGTTTAGCAGGATAAATTCGTTGTAAATTTCGTTTTTTTGCGCCTGCGTGATTGAAATTTGCGCGAGTCCTTTGGCGCGGTTTAGGCTCGTTAGATGCGTGAGTCCGAGGAATTTATCGGGAGTTAGCGCTTCTTGGATCGCCTCAAAAAGTATGGCGTCAAAGCTACCGATCGAGCCGCCGAGCATTGCTCGGTTCGCGCCGCTAAAAAATCCGTCGAAATCATATCCGCTAACGCACAGCTCGCTAGCTAGGATGACCGAATTTTCGGGCGCGACAGCGATTTTTTCGAGGAACTCGTCTTGACGCTGGGAACAAGAGGGCGCCGTTAGGACGATAGGACATAAATTTGGACTAAAAGTCGTCAAAACTGATGCTTCCTTTACTGTAATTCGTCACCTTTGCTTCAAAGAAATTTGACTTTTGGTCGTTAAATTTAGCAAAATCATCGACCCATTTGATCGGGTGAGGGACGTTGTAGCGGCGTTTTAGCCCGATGGCGACTAGGCGCTGATCGATGAGGTAGCGGATGTATTGTTCGATGATATCGTCGGTAAAGCCCATGATCTGGTTTTGCGTAATGTATTTGCCCCATTTGATCTCAAGCTCGCCCGCGCGCTCGAACATGTCGTAAATTTTAGCTTCCGTCTCAGGCGTGAAAAGATCGGGACGCTCGGCGCGGACGCTGTTTATCATGTTTTGAAATAGCAACAGATGCGTGATCTCGTCGCGCTGGATAAAGCGGATCATCTGCGCGCTGCCTAGCATCTTGCCAGCACGTGCCAGAGCGTAGATCGCCGTAAAACCGCTGTAAAAATAAATGCCCTCTAAAATTTGATTCGCCACCATGGCTAGCAGTAGCTTTTCGTCCGTTACTTCGCCCGCCAGCTCCTCGTAAACGCTTGAGATGTAGTCGTTTTTCTCGCGCAAAACCTCGTCGTGCTTTTCCATCTCGTAGATGAGATCGGTGTTATCGCAGATGGCCTCGACCATGACGGCGTAGGACTTAGAGTGGTTGGCCTCCTCGTAGGCTTGGCGCGCTAGGCAGGCGTTGATCTCGGGCGCGGTGATGTACGGGTTGATGTTGTCGGCTAGGTTGTTCGTCTGGAAGCTATCCATCGAGATGAGCTGGCTCCAAACTAGATCGTACATGCGCTTTTCGGCCTGCGTGAGGTTGTAGGCGTAGTCGCGTACGTCGTCGGTTGTGTCGACCTCTTTTGGAAACCACGTGTTAGCCTCCATCAGGTCCCAGAGCTTGAGCGCCCACTGGTATTTTGCCTTGGTGAAATTTAAAATACCGTGCGGATTGCCGTTAAATACGCGGCGATCGGTCAAATTTTCGTTTGAGCTAGGGTTATAAATTCGTTTTCGGTTCATAATTTTTCTTCATTTATAAAATTTGGGGCTGATTTTAGCTAAAAATTTATTTAGGTATCTTGAAAAAAGCTATTTGAGCGAGTTAAATTTAGCGCTTTAGTTCGATTGCGCGCTGGAGCATTTCGTTGCTGGTCGTGATGCTCTTAGCGTTAGCGTCATAAGCCTTTTGCGTGACGATGACCTCCGTTAGCGCCTGGGCTAGATCGACGTTTGACTGCTCTAGCGTGCTGCTAGCCAGTTTGGCGCCGTAGATGCTTTTGCCGCCCGCGTCTTTGTAGAAAAAGGCAGCGCCGGAATTCGCGCTTTGCGAATAGATATTGTCGCCCATTTTTGCAAGGCCTTGCTCGTTTTGGAAGTGGTAGAGCGCGACTTTGCCGACGGAGCGAACCTCTCCGTTAGTAAATTTAGCCAGGATATTTCCC
>CAUQMN010000247.1:0-3069 GCA_963518765.1 uncultured Campylobacter sp. | reverse complement strand
TAAATGCGCTGTTTTTTAGCCCTATTTTTTGAGAGATCTCGTATTTTAGGCGCGCGGAGTCTAGTTCGCCAGCCATCCCCAGTACCCTATTTTTATCAAAGCCGCTTGTTTTATAGACTAGGTACGTGAGCGCATCGAGCGGGTTTGTTACGTTTATGATGACGCAGTTTGGAGCAAATTTGGCAATTTTCTCCACCGTGCCTTTTACGATGCCTGAGTTTTTTAGCAGCAAATCCTCTCTAGTCTGCCCCTCTTTTCTAGGGCTTCCGGCGGTCACGACCACGATGTCGCTATCCTTAACTAGCTCAAAATCATCTCCGCCCGCGACTCTCGCGTCCAGACCGAAAACCGCCGCGCTCTGAGATAGATCAATCGCCTTTGCGCGCGCCACGTCGCCGAATATATCCACCAGCGCGATCTCGTCTGCGATGCCTCTTAGCAAAATAGCACTAGCCGCGCTT
This sequence comes from uncultured Campylobacter sp., assembly GCA_963518765.1. Taxonomy (GTDB): domain Bacteria; phylum Campylobacterota; class Campylobacteria; order Campylobacterales; family Campylobacteraceae; genus Campylobacter_A. The sequence goes on along the minus strand of CAUQMN010000247.1, from coordinate 2,608 downwards.
GCGCCTACGTTTCCTGCTCCGATAACTGAAATTTTCATTTTTTTCCTTTTTTATAAAATTTGATTTTGTAAAATTTGATTAAACTTCGCGCTTGGCCTCATCGCCGCGCTCGCCTTTTTATCATCCGGCTTATAGTATCCGCCTGCATCGATCTTTCGTCCTTGCGCAGCGTTTATTTCGGCCACTATCGCGCTCTCGTTTTTCGCGAGATTTTGGGCGATAAGCTTAAATTTATCGCCAATCTCGGTACCGCTAGCAGCAAGCTCACTCGCCCAGTAAAGCGCGATATAAAAATGACTCGCGCGCGTATCTAACTGCCCCACTTCAAACCGCGGGACTTTGTTTTCTTTTAGATAGAGCTCTACGGCCGCATTTAGCGTATCGGCTAAAATTTGCGCCTCGGGACTTTGCTTAAATCCCGCTAACTGCTCGAGACTAGCGCCCAGAGCCAAAAACTCGCCAAGGCTATCCCAGCTTAGGTGATTTTGCTCCAGCAGCTGTTCGGCGAGCCTAGGTGCGCTGCCTCCGGCTCCGGTCTCAAAGATACTTCCGCCCTCTAGCAGAGGCACGATAGAGAGCATCTTAGCGCTGGTTTCAAGCTCCAAGATCGGAAAAAGATCGGTCAGATAGTCGCGCAGGACGTTGCCCGTGACGCTGATACAGTCCTCGCCGCGCCTCATGATCTCAAGCGACTTTTTGCAAGCAGCCGCCGGAGACATGATCTCTATATCAAGCCCGCCGGTACCAGCGCTTGCTAGCTGCGCTCTTACTTTTTTTAGGATTTCTCGGTCGTGAGCTCTGTTTTCGTCCAGCCAAAATATCGCCTTTTGTCCCGTGATTTTCGCGCGTTTTAGCGCCAGCTCGACCCAGTTTCGCACGGCGACGTCTTTAGCCTGCGTCATCCTAAATATATCGCCCTTTTCTAGCTCAAATTTAAATAAAATTTCGCCTTTTTCATTTAGTACGCGCGCCTCGCCCGCTTCGCTCATCACGAAGGTCTTATCGTGGCTGCCGTACTCCTCGGCCTTTTTAGCCATCAGTCCGACATTTGAGACGCTGCCTATTTTAGCCGGATCTAGCGCGCCGTTTGCCTTGATATCCGCGATCGCTGCTTCATAAACGACGGCATAGGTTTTATCGGGTATCACGGCTTTGGTTTCCCTGGTTATGCCATCTTTATCCCACATTTTGCCGCCGTTTTTTATCATCGCAGGCATCGAAGCGTCGATGATAACGTCGCTAGGTACGTGCAGGTTTGTAACGCCGGCAGCCGAGTTTACCATCGCTAAATTTGGCCTTACGGCATAAATTTCATCAAATTTGGCTTTTATTTTTTCTTGCGTAGCTTGAGGTAAATTTAAAATCCGCGCAAAAAGGTCTTTTAGTCCGTTGTTTTCGCTGACGTTTACGCTTTTTAGCTCGTCCGCAAACTCTTCAAAAACTTCCGCGAAAAAAATCTTCACGAAATGCCCGAAAATCACGGGATCGCTCACCTTCATCATCGAGGCTTTTAGATGCACGCTAAAGAGCAAATTTTTTGCCTTCGCGTCCGCGATTTGTTCATTTATAAAAGCATCCAGCTCTCGCGCGCTCATAAAGCTAGCGTCGATTATATCGCCTTTTTCTACGACTAAATTTTCTTTTAGCATGCATTTTTCGCCGCTTTTTGAGATAAACTCGACGCGTAAATTTTCATCCGTTTCAAAGCTAATCGAACGCTCGGAGGAGTAAAAATCTCCGCCCTTCATGTAGGCGACTTCGGTTTTGCTATCTTTTTCAAAAGGGGTGATTTTATATGGATTTTCGCGGGCGTAGCGTTTTACCGCACCGACGCATCTGCGGTCGGAGTTGCCCTCGCGCAGCACGGGATTTACCGCGCTTCCTAGCACTTTGGCGTATCTAGCGGCCGCGTCTTTTTTCTCCGGCGTTTTTGGCTCGGACGGGTATGGCGGTAGATCGTAACCCTTAGCGCGAAGCTCGGCGATAGCGGCGTTTAGCTGAGGCAAGCTTGCCGAGATATTTGGCAGCTTGATGATATTCGCGCGCTTTTCTTGCGTCAAATTTCGCAGCATCTCCAGATCGTCGCTTACGCGTTGATCAGGCGGCAGCTTGTCGCTAAAAGCGGCGATGATCCGCGCAGCCAGCCCTATGTCGGCCTGGGCTATCTCTATGCCGCCCGCTCGCAAAAACGCCTGCAGGATCGGAAACAGCGAGTAGCTAGCAAGTAGCGGTGATTCGTCGGTTCTAGTATAGACGATGTCGCTCATCTTTTTCTCCTAATTAAATTTCGCAAAATATTATCCAAATTTATATTAAAACGCCTTTTGGCGGGCTATTTTTGGGAATTTATCGCGCCTACGTGTTCATCGTATGTTACGCTAAATTTATGCCTACCCGTCTTTTTATCCCGCACGAAGTACAAAAACTCGCTCTGCGCGGGCCTTATCGCCGCCCTTATCGCCGCTAGACCCACGGTACAGACGGGACTTGGCGGCAGGCCTTCGTTTAGATAGGTGTTAAATTTGCTTTTGTCGCTTCGTATGCGCTCGGCCGTTACCGTCTCATGCGAGTAGAGTCCGTAGTTTAGGGTGCCGTCCATCTGCAGCTT
>CAUQMN010000246.1:0-3080 GCA_963518765.1 uncultured Campylobacter sp. | reverse complement strand
CCGAGACCGAGAAATACGCTCACGTGACGTTTTTCTTTAACGGCGGCGTCGAGGAGCTCGCCCAAAACGAAACGCGCGTGCTGGTGCCAAGCCCCAAAGTAAAAACCTACGACGAAAAACCCGAAATGAGCGCGCAGGCCGTATGCGAAGCGGTGCTAAAAGGTATGGAGGACGGACAAGACTTTATCGTGGTAAATTTCGCAAACGGCGATATGGTCGGACACACGGGCGAATTTGACGCGGCTGTAAAGGCGGTCGAGGCCGTGGATGCGGCGCTGGGACGCATCGTGGCAAAGGCAAAAGAGAAAAACTACGCGCTAATCATCACGAGCGACCACGGCAACTGCGAGCAGATGAGGGACGCACAGGGTAATTTGCTAACCAACCACACGACTTTTGACGTATTTTGCTTCGTGATGGGCGAGGGCGTAAAGGCTGTAAAAGCTGGCGGCCTAAACAATATCGCCGCGAGCGTTTTGGCGCTGATGGGCATCGAAAAACCCGCCGAAATGGACGAGGCGCTGTTTTAAATTTTATTAATATTTTGATAAAATGCGATTTTACTTTAAACAATAAGGAAGAAAATGAAATTTAGCGGAAAAAACGTGCTAATCACGGGAGCTAGCCGCGGTATCGGCGCGCAGATAGCCAAAACTCTGGCGCAAATGGGGCTAAAAGTCTGGATAAACTACCGCTCAAAGCTCGAAATCGCCGATGCTCTGCAAGCTGAAATCGTAGCAAACGGCGGGCAGGCCGCGGTGGTTAAATTTGATGCGACGGACGAGGACGAGTTTGTAAAAGCGATAAATTTGATCGCGGACGCCGACGGCGAGCTAAGCTACCTCGTAAATAACGCCGGTATCACAAACGACAAGCTCGCGCTTCGCATGAAGACGGAGGATTTTACCGGCGTGATAAACGCAAATTTAACCTCGGCCTTTATCGGATGCCGCGAGGCGCTAAAAGTAATGAGCAAAAAACGCTTCGGCGCCGTCGTAAACGTAGCCTCGATCGTGGGCGAGATGGGCAATGCAGGGCAAGCAAACTACGCTGCTAGCAAGGGCGGAATGATCGCGATGAACAAAAGTTTCGCCAAAGAGGGCGCGGCGAGAAATATCCGCTTTAACTGCGTAACTCCGGGCTTTATCGAGACGGATATGACGAGCGAGCTAAGCGACGAGATCAAAAAAACTTATAGCAACAACATCCCGCTAAAGCGATTCGGAAGCGCTAGCGAAGTGGCCGAAGCGGTGGCGTTTTTGCTAAGCGATCACGCCAGCTACGTCACGGGCGAGACGCTAAAGATCAACGGCGGACTATATATATAAGCGCGTAAATTTTGCGTTTTTGCGAAATTTTAAGCTAAAATATACTAAAATCACGAAATTTTTAATTTTTAGGAGAAGAAAATGGCAGTATTTGATGACGTAAGAGACGTAGTGGTTGAGCAACTAAGCGTGGCTCCTGATGCGGTAAAGCTTGAGTCTAAGATTATCGAAGATTTGGGTGCGGACTCGCTTGACGTAGTTGAGCTGGTTATGGCGCTTGAGGAGAAATTTGAAGTAGAGATACCTGATAGCGACGCCGAGAAACTAATCACTATAAACGACGTCGTAACCTACATCGAGAACCTAAATAAATAAGTTTTTGCAAGGAGTAGCCTTGAAAAGAGTCGTAGTAACCGGCATTGGGATGATTAACGCTTTGGGACTTGATAAAGATAGCTCGTTTAAGGCTATCTGCGAAGGTAAAACCGGCGTAAAAAAGATAACCTCTTTTGACGCGAGCGATTTTCCCGTTCAGATCGCTGCCGAGATTACGGACTTTGACCCGCTTACGGTACTGGATGCAAAGGAAGTCAAAAAGGTCGATAGATTTATCCAGCTTGGACTAAAGGCAGCTAAAGAAGCCATGGTTGATGCGAATTTCGGCGAATTTGACGCTGAGAATTTCGGCGTTAGCTCCGCTGCTGGTATAGGCGGTTTGCCTAATATCGAAAAAAATTCCAATACCTTGCTCGAAAAAGGTTCAAGACGAATTTCTCCGTTTTTTATACCTTCTGCTCTAGTAAATATGCTAGGCGGTATAGTTTCGATAGAGCATGGCTTAAAAGGACCCAATATCTCTAGCGTAACGGCATGTGCGGCGTCTACTCACGCCATAATCGAAGCGGCTAAGACTATAATGATCGGCGAGGCTCAAAAGATGCTAGTCGTAGGCTCCGAGTCTACGGTTTGCGGCGTAGGAATAGGCGGATTTGCCGCTATGAAAGCGCTCTCTACTAGAAACGATGATCCCCAGCATGCCTCTCGTCCGTTTGATAAGGACAGGGACGGCTTTGTCATGGGAGAAGGGGCCGGCGCGCTCGTGCTCGAAGAATATGATAGCGCAAAGGCAAGAGGGGCTAAAATTTACGCCGAGATTGTAGGATTTGGCGAGAGCGGCGATGCGTATCATATCACTTCGCCTTCGCTTGAAGGGCCGTTATCTGCTATGAAAAAAGCTCTTAAAATGGCCGGAAATTTAAAAATCGACTATATAAATGCGCATGGCACATCGACCCCGACTAACGACAGAAATGAAACGGCTGCCCTTAAGGCTCTTTTCGGAGATAGCGTACCTCCGGTTAGCTCGACCAAGGGTCAAACCGGACACTGTTTAGGCGCAGCCGGTGCGATAGAAGCGGTTATCTCTATAATGGCGATGCAAGAAGGTCTTATACCGCCTACCATAAACTACAAGACTAGAGATGAAGAATGCGACTTGGATTACGTGCCAAATATAGCTAGAAAAGCCGAGCTAAACGCCGTTATGAGTAACTCTTTCGGGTTTGGCGGCACAAACGGCTCTATCATATTTAAGAAGATATAATGGCAAGTTATCTAGACTTTGAGCAAAGTATCAAGCAAATAGACGACGACATCGCAAATGCAAGAATTCGCGGCGATGAGCATGCGGTGGAAATTCTAAATAAAAATTTAGAAAAAGAGACTGCTAAAATTTACAAAAATCTCAACGAGTTTCAGCGCCTTGCCTTAGCTCGTCATCCGGATCGCCCTTATGCTATCGACTACATCAAA
>CAUQMN010000245.1:0-3084 GCA_963518765.1 uncultured Campylobacter sp. | reverse complement strand
ATAATAGAGTAATCCCGCAAGAGATAAAAAAACGTCTAAGATTAAGCAGAGATAAAATGATAGAAGGTATAAAAACCGTCTCTATCATGTCTGAAAGTACCAAAATAGTATTTGCCCCGCAAACGGTAAGTTTTGAGAGCATAGTCGAGGATAATTCGGAAGCTAAAAATTCGATTGATTTTGCAACGGGGCTTGAAAGCGAAATTTACGTCGGCGTAAAAAATAGGTATTTGCTTGATTTCTTACAAAATATCGAAGAGGAACATTTTGAATTTGGATTTAACGACTCGAATTTAGCCTTCACTGTTAGCTCAAACGAGCTAAAAACGGTAATAATGCCGATAAATTTATAAAAATAAAAGGTAAATAATGCAGCAAAATTACGGCGCGGAAAATATTAAAGTTTTAAAAGGGCTAGAAGCGGTTAGAAAACGCCCCGGCATGTACATCGGAGATACCAACGTAAGCGGCCTACACCACATGATCTACGAGGTCGTCGATAACTCCATAGACGAGGCGATGGCAGGCTATTGCGATACGATCGATATCGAGCTAACCCGTGAGGGCTCGGCGATAATCAGCGATAACGGACGCGGTATACCGGTAGATATGCACCCTACGGAGAAAATTTCAGCCGCTACTGTCGTTTTAACGGTACTTCACGCGGGCGGTAAATTTGACAAGGACACTTACAAAGTCTCAGGCGGCCTGCACGGTGTGGGCGTTAGCGTCGTAAATGCACTCTCTAAAAAACTGGTCGTAAATATCAAACGAGACGGCAAACTACATAGACAAGAATTCTCAAAAGGTATCCCGCAAAGCGACCTGGAAGTTGTAAAAACTACGAATAGAACGGGAACTCAGGTTGAGTTTTGGCCGGATGACAGCATTTTTGAGGTTACGGAATTTGACGATGAAATTTTAACTAAACGTTTTCGCGAACTAGCATATCTAAATCCAAAAATCACTATAAATTTTAAAGATCAAAGAAACGGTAGAAGCGAGAGTTTTCACTACGAGGGCGGACTTGAGAGCTTTGTAACGGATATGAATAAAAACGAAGCCGTAAGTAAAGCCGTATCCTTTAGCGGCGGTGAAGAGGACGTTTTAGTCGATTTTGCGCTGATGTACAACGATACTTACAGCGAAAATTTACTAAGCTTCGTAAATAACATCAAAACCCCTGACGGCGGTACGCACGAGGCAGGATTTCGCGCGGGTTTAACTCGCGTGATAACAAACTATATCGCAGCAAACGCCGCAGCCCGCGAAAAAGACACGAAAATCACAGGCGAAGATATCCGCGAAGGCCTAATCGCGGTGGTTAGCGTAAAAGTACCCGAGCCGCAGTTTGAAGGCCAAACGAAAGGAAAACTAGGCTCAAGCTACGTAAAACCGATCGTTCAAAAAATGGTTTTTGAAGTACTTAGCAAGTATTTTGAAGAAAACCCGATCGAAGCTCGCGCGATAATGGAAAAAGCGCTGATGGCGGCGCGCGGACGCGAAGCTGCCAAAAAAGCTCGCGATCTAACGCGTAAAAAAGAGGGTCTAAGCATAGGAACTCTACCCGGTAAACTAGCAGACTGCCAAAGCAAAGATCCAGCTATCAGCGAGCTTTATCTGGTGGAGGGCGACTCTGCTGGTGGTTCGGCTAAACAAGGACGCGATAGAGTATTTCAGGCGATTTTACCGCTAAAAGGTAAAATTTTAAACGTAGAAAAATCGCGCTTAGATAAAATTTTAAAATCAGACGAAATAAAAAATATGATAACCGCGCTAGGTTGCGGAATCGGCGACGAATTTGACGCCGAGAGGCTTCGCTACCACAAAATCATCATAATGACCGATGCCGACGTCGACGGTAGCCATATCCAGACTCTGCTTTTAACGTTTTTCTTTAGATTTTTACACAAAGTCGTGGAAAACGGTCATATCTATCTAGCTCAGCCGCCGCTTTACCGCTATAAAAAGGGTAAAAAAGAAATTTATCTAAAAGACGAAAGAGCGCTGAATGAATTTCTAATAGAAAACGGCATCGAAGGTGTTGAGTTTGAAGGTATCGGAAATGCTGATCTTATAGACTTTTTAAAGATAGTCGCGGCTTATAGAAGCGTGTTAAAAGAGCTTGAAAAGCGTTTTAGCGTGATTTCTGCGGTTAGATTTATGATCGAAAATCCAGATATTGTTTCAAAAAGTTACGGCGAAATTTATGAAATTTTGAAAAACTATTTAGAGGCGCAGGGACACAATATCCTAAACTCATATGTCAGCGAAGAAGAAGCGCGAATTTACGTACAAACCGAAAGCGGCTTGGAAGAGCTTTTGGTAAATGAAAATTTGTTTACAAATCCGCTTTACGAGGAAGCGCTTTATATCAGTCAAAAGATAAAAGAGCGCGGCATCGAGCTAAAAGGCGACGTGATAGACGTGCTAGACGAGATCGAAAAAAATGCTAAAAAAGGCGCTTATATCCAGCGCTATAAAGGCCTTGGCGAGATGAACCCCGAGCAGCTGTGGGAGACGACGATGAACCCTGAAAACCGTCGTTTGCTAAAAATAAACATAAATGACGCCATAAGTGCGTCGGATACGTTTAATCTGTTCATGGGCGACGAGGTCGAACCGCGAAGAAACTATATACAAGAGCACGCAAAAGACGTGAAACATTTGGACGTGTAAAATGCTAAAATCAGAACTAAAAGAGAGATCCCATCGGTTTAAAACCGCACTTGAAGTATCTTCGATACTTTTTTTTAGTATTATCATTTTAGTTTATATTTTTATCAAAAAAGATGAGGTTAAATTTGACGCCGACGACATTATTTTAATCACGATTTTGGTTTTGTGTCAGGTTTATTTTACGGTTTATAAAATTTATCAAAGCTTTCAAACAAGCACGTTAGATCAGATAACTAAGGCTTTTAGTAGAGATGAGATTTTACGCCTACTTTCAAAACAAGCTTCTAAATTTAAAGGAAAGAGTGGCGGTAATGCGGTAATGCTAAAGATCGAAAATTTAAACGATCTAAACGAGCGTTATAGCTTTGTAAGCACCGATATTTTGCTAAAACGATTAGTCGAGCG
>CAUQMN010000244.1:0-3099 GCA_963518765.1 uncultured Campylobacter sp. | reverse complement strand
GACATGGACTTTGGCGTCCTCCCATTTGACTAATTTTCCATCCATCCAGATAAATTCGGAAGGGTTCATTTGGCATCCTTTTTTATAAAATTTGCTGAGTGTAGCTAAAATTTCTTTAAAATTTTGTAATGTTTAAGATTTGGGCTTAAAATTTTGAGTTTTCGGGGTAAATTTTACCCCGATTTTACAGATCCTCTACGACGACGTCCTCGATATTTTCGGCAAAAGGCAGCACGAGCGTCTTACGAGATCCAAACGCGCTATGCCACAGGGCTTTTTTGATCGCTTCGTAAGGCGTATCGTAAATTTTAGCCAGCTCTTGCAGTAGCTCCTCGGCCTTATCGTCGCTTAAATTTTCACGGCGGTAAAATAGCATTAACGTTGCGCCGATACCTATAAACTCAAACCCAAATCGCTCATTCATCATCAAAATAAACGCATACGTCTGCTCAGGCTCAAAATCGTCCGTAAAATACCCCTGAATCATTCTCGCAAATACGTCCGTACTGCGCTCGCAAGGGCACAGATACGGTAGGTTTGCGGCTTCGCATCGCTTGCGCGATATGCTCGGCCTTTTCGCTTCGGCGCGAACGATAAGCAGTTATCGTCCTGCTCGCGCGCCTCGCTCATCAAGCGCATCGTAGTCGCGGGTATTTACGTATTCTAGCGCTTTTAGTTTATGCGGGTAGTTTAGGCTAAATTTACCGTAAAATTCGCTCACTTCAGCCTTATGTTCGGGGTTGTTTAATTTGCTTAGCATCAAACGAAACTTCGCAACGGGAAAGTCGCGCGCGTCAGGATTTTGCGCGTTATACTCATCCTCGTCCAGCGTCTCGAAACTAGAGCTTGCGTGCATATTCGTATACTCGCATTGCGGGGCGTTTTCGATGATAAAAAGCGGCTTAAATCCCGTATGCTCCTCACACAGGCGGTCGTAGGCAATCGTGACGGCGTTCATATTTTGATGAGTGTTAAGGACGCCGTATTTTAGGGTAAAATTTGCTTCGCGCGTGTAGCGCGGATCTGGCTTTGCCAGCCTAAACGAAATAAGCTTTTCGGGGCGACAAATCGTGTAAAAAGCTAGCTTTAATTTTTCAAGAAACGACATATTTTTCCTTTAAATTTATTTTTAAACGGCTTGTTAAATTTAATCACGCCAAATTTAATCAAAATCCCTTTATCTAAAGAAATTCGGTTTAAATTTAGCGTCACTTGCCCGCGTAGTCAAATCTCGGCTTGCTTAGGCTAAATTCGAAACTATCGCGATTAACCGCACCGACGCAAGCATCGCTATCGTAAAGCGCGAGCAAAAACTCCGCCATCTCCCCGCTTGAGTGATAGCGCTTAAAAGCCGCGTCGTAGTCGTAGCCCGCGTCATCCGTCGCTACGGAGCCGAATTCCGTCCTAGTCGCGGCAAGGGCTAGAACTTTAGCCTGCATTTTAGCCTCTTTATCTTGCGCCAGCTCGTAGTGCAAGCCCTCCGTAAAGGCGCTTACGAAAAACTTGCTCGCGCAGTAGGTGACGGCGTTTGGCACCATGCTGTAGCCGCCCGCAGAAGAGATGTTTATAAGCTGAGCGAGCTTATACTTATAATCACGCGCAAATAGACTAGAAAGCAGCGTAAGCGCGACGACGTTTAGCTGCAACATCTGCTCGGTTTTATCTAAATTTTGCTCGCCTACGGCTCCGTAGTCGCCAAAACCGGCGTTATTGATGAGCGCCTTTAGCTCGTAGCTTTTTAGCTCCTCCCAGAGCGCCCGGACGTTTTTGCTGCACGCAAGGTCGCAAATTTTAATAACGACGTCGGATTTGGGCGCGATCTGCGCGATCTCGTCCTTTAAGCTTTGCAGCAGCTCCGCTCTGCGCGCGATTAGGATTAAATTTTCTCCGCGCCTAGCAAAGGCCTTTGCCGTAGCCGCTCCTATACCAGAACTTGCGCCCGTAATCGCGATATATTTTTTCATTTTTATTCCTTTTGATAAATTTTCATTATGTGTTTTTGCGGCCTTTAGACAAAGTTTGCGCTATACTTTGCCGCGCAGGCAAAACGGCAAAAACGTGCCGTTATTTTTCTAAAATTATCCTAGTTGCGGCAGGATCTACGCACTCTTTTTGAATTATTATTTCGCCTATCTCGCTTGCCCTTATCACGCCCGAGAGCGGGTTTTTCACGCTAGCTATGCCGCCTAAAATTTCTACGTCCACGCTTGAATACTCAAATGCTAGCGTGGTATCTAGCGTCCGGCAGCCGCGCAGCACGAGATTTTGTACGTAGCAAAGCCCTTGTAAGCTTTCTATCACGCAGTTTTCAAAGGTCACGTTTTTGCTGTTCCACGCGAGGTATTCGCCGCTGATGAAACTATTTCGCACGGTCACGTTCTCGCAGTTCCAAAAAGCGTCTTTGCTAAGCAGTTTGCTATCCTCTACGAGCAGGTTCTTGCAGCCGTCAAAGCCGTAGTTCCCGTCCAAATTTAGCCCGTAAACGCGCACGTTTTCGCAGTTCATCGCAAAATAATCCCCGCGCGCGCAGACGTTTTTTATCTCCACGTCCGCGCAGCTCCACAGCGTCTCCTCGGCCTGGGTCAAATTTACGTTTTCTAGCCTCAGGTTTTGGCATCTGCGGAAGGATTTTGGCGCTTGGATTAGCGTATCTTTAAAGATAACCTCCCGCGCGTACCAGATGCCCGCACGCGCCATCTGCATCAAAAATCCGCCCTCCACGGCGACGTTTTTGGTGTACCACAGCGGATATTTCCACTCGAAAGCGCAGTTTTTTAGGCGCAAATTTTGCCCGTGCTTTAGCGGAGACTCGCCCGCTGCGAACCCGCACCGCTCAAACTCAGCATCATTTACGCCAAACATCGCGCGCTCGCCGATAAATTTTTGCTCGACAAATTTTTGCATTTTTCGCCTCCGTCGTTTTTGTTGATTATATCGGTTTTTACAAAAAAGCGTTAGAGCGATCCTGTAAAACTACTGAAATTTAGGGGTAAAATTTGCAAGAATGGGAGATAAATTTAAGTAAAAATCGGATAAAATGAAAGTCTGCCCCAATCTTGCGCGAAAGGGGCAAATACGCTACAAGGCAAACTATGAGGA
>CAUQMN010000243.1:0-3126 GCA_963518765.1 uncultured Campylobacter sp. | reverse complement strand
GGTTTTAACAAAGACTACCGACATATCGCTAGACGGTAAAAAAGTCGGCAAGATCGAGATTTTAACGCCAGTCGAGGTTGTTTCTAAGGACGGCGCAAAAGCCAAAATAAAGGTAAAAGGCGCGGTTTCGTTCATAAACTTTGCTTCATTCATTTTTCCTCCGTTAAAATTTGCCGTAGAGTAACGCAAATTCTTTAAATTTCGGGTAAAATTACTCCAAAAATTAAGGAGCTAGGATGGGAAATGACATCTGGGGCGGCGAAACTAACCCCGCTTGCCTTGCGAATATCAAAAAAAAGGCAGTAAATTTAAACTCCCAAAAGCCGCTAGCTGCGGCACAGGAAAGCTCTGACCTAAAAGATGCGCAGCAAAGCTCGGGCGATGAAATTTTAAAAAGCTCGACCGGCGAAAATTATAACGATGAAATTTTAGGCGCAAATTTAGACCAAGCAGAAGCTGCCTCGTCACAAACGGGCTTCTCGGGCGCAAATTCCGGCGCTTTTGGTAACTCGGGCGGCTCGAATTTCGGCAGCAGCCTGGGCGGCGCAAACGGAAGTTCAAATTTTACCGCGGCTAGCGGCAGCGTAAATTTTAATGCTTCAGGCGGTAGCGCAAATTTTGGCGGAAGCGTTGGCGGCGGAAATTTTAACGCAGACAATGGCTCAAATTTTAATAACGGCGGCGGCAATTTAAAATTTAACGGCGGTGGTTCAAATTTTAACGGCGATTATGAGGGCGGATACACCGCCTCGTCCAATATCGCGGCTAAGGCTTACGATATAAATAAGGCCTATGCGTTTTACGTCGTTTTGGGCGCTTTTGGAGCGCACCGCTTCTATCTTGGACGCATAGTCTCTGCTGTATTTCAGCTTTTAGGAGGGTTGGGGTTTATAATATGGGCAGTGCTTGCGGGGGCGTTTTTACTGATACAAAGCGATTTGTTTATCGAGATTATGGCTCAGCTACGCCCAGATTCCAATATTACCGCCTCGGATGTGCAGGAGGTAGCTGCAAATCTAAAAAATCCTTTTATGGTGTTTTCCCTGCCGAATGTGATATTTTTGTTCTGGCTTATTGGCGATTTTTTTAAACTCGGCTCGATGGTTCTGGAGCAAAATGCGCGCCTAGGCTTGGGCGAAGTGGATTTCGTATATGAGCGGGACGATAGGAGCGCGGAGAGTCTATCAAATGCCAAAGTACCGCTTTACATCGCGCTTGGGTTAAATTTATTAAACGTTGCGGCGTATTATATTGATTCCGTCAAGGCGGAGGAAGTTGGCAATATCTCATTCATAGCTACCATCTGTTTTGCCGTGGGATTGTATTTCGCCTCCAGAAGCATGCGCTCAAAGAGGCTACTTTTTAACTTCACAATATTTGGCGTATTTTGGTATTTAAACGCTCTGGTGCTTGTAGGACGCGTTTTTTTCGAAAATTCTATGCTGCTAACGGCTTTGGCTACCTTTTGTACCGCCGTTTTTTTGCCGTTTGCGCTTTTGGTTTGCAAGGAGCTTTCCGACTGCTCGGGCGAAAAAACCTATCTGCGAGCGTTTTACGTATTTGCACTGCTAAGCATCATAGATATCGCTTTAAGCGTGCTAAATTCCTCGCTTTATCTACTTGCATCCAATATTGGCTCGGTGATCACGGCGATATTCGGCATCGGCGCAGTTTATGGCACGACGGAATTTCGCGCCTCACGAAACAACTACGATCTGGCGCATCTTGGTATGCACGTAAGGCAGATGAATAACGATCCTATGGACTGATGCGGCTTGCTTTTGCGGCGGAGCTTGTCTTTAAATTTCACCTAAATTCGGGGGGCATAATTTTAAAATTTAATCAATATAAAAGATAAATTTAAGCCCTGTTGCTATATAATTTACTATATTTTTTAAAAAGGAGTTGAGAATGACTTTTATGGAGTCGGTGCGAACTTGTCTGAAAGAAAACTATTGTAACTTTGAGGGGCGCGCACCGCGTTCAGAGTATTGGTGGTTCACATTATTTGGGGTACTTTTGGGAATAGTAACATCGGTACTAGACGGCTTTTTAGGCACATATACCGTTACTAGTTCCGGCGAAACGATCGGTTTTATTAACTTAATCTTTTTGTTGGCAATGCTTTTGCCTTCTATCGCCGTAGCGGTAAGGCGCCTGCATGATACCGATAGAAGCGGCTGGTTTTATCTATTAAATCTTATCCCGCTAATAGGCTCGATCATACTGATCGTATTTTTCGTACAGCAAGGCACTAACGGACGCAACCACTTTGGAGACGATCCGTTGTGACCTGCAAGCAGAGGCTCGATTTTTTAAACCGTAGCTTTTGCGCGTCTATCGCTTCACGAATAACCTAAATTTAGGGCTAATTCCATTTTGGTTTAGCCCTTTATTTTATGAGTCGGTTTGGCTCAAAATATCCCTCATCGTTTAAATTTAGACCGCCGCGCAGATTCAGACTACAAAATTTTAATTCTATTGCCCTTTAATTTAACGAGCTTTGTAATCGCTGAGGAGACGTTTTGACGAGGCGCACCAAGTAGGCTTGCCAGCGTCATTATATTAAAGGGAAGCTCCACGATCTTATCGGCGTTTGCAATGTGATTTAAAAAATTTAAAATCCAGGTCTGGATTTTCGCAAAGACGATCTCTTTTATTAAAATCCGCTGCGAGTGGAGGTTTTTAATGAGCGCGTTTATGATCGAGCTTGCAAACTCATCTCCGAGCAGCTCGAAAAGCTCCGAGATATTGATCTGCAGCGTCTCGCAGTCGCTTAAAATTTCAAGGCTCGTGTTTTTATCGAGGCAGACGTAGGCGCCGCTTTTTACGAAGCTAAAGATAAAATTCTTTGCCGTTTTCGTAGCAGTTTAGCTTCGCTCTGCCGCGCAGCAGAATGATAAAATTTAAACTTCTGCGCGTAGATCACGTCGCCGCGTGCGTAGCTCTCGCGGCAAATTTAGGCAAAGCTCAAATTCGGCCCGGTTTGCCGCCCTTTTCCTCAAATTTTACCATTTTTAATATACAAAATCCGCTTCGTAATAAAATATAGCGATGTAATTTTAAGCCGTAAATTTATAAAATTACATTAATAATTTTTCTTAAGGAAGTGCGATGAAAAGTTTT
>CAUQMN010000242.1:0-3128 GCA_963518765.1 uncultured Campylobacter sp. | reverse complement strand
TTTTTGCCCTCTTTGATTAGGCGCGGATCGTAGACGTAGGTCGGCCAGTAGCCGCACTTGGTCGCTAGCTCGCCTTGATCGCCGGAGTAGGCCATGCCGCCTTTTATACCGTGCGCGATACACGGCGAATACGCGATCACGAGGCTAGGTCCGTCGTAGGCTTCGGCTGTGGCGATGGCTTTTATCGTGTTTGCTTGACTCGCGTTTGAGTTGATCTGCGCAACGAAGATATTTCCGTAGGTCATCGCGATGTAGCCTAGGTCTTTTTTCTGCATCGGCTTGCCACTAGCGGTAAACTGCGCTATGGAGCCCGCGCGGCTTGATTTTGAGCTTTGGCCGCCGGTGTTTGAGTATACCTCGGTGTCAAGTACGAGCACGTTTACGTTCTCGCCGCTAGCTAGTACGTGGTCAAGACCGCCAAAGCCGATATCGTACGCCCAGCCGTCGCCGCCGATGATCCACTGAGATTTTTTGACGAGGTATCTTTTTAGCTCTAAAATTTCTTTCACGCCCTCTATGTCTAAATTTTGCTCCAAAAGAGGGGTCAAAATTTTTGCTATTTGCGTCGTTTTCTCGCCGTCGTTTTTATGCGCGATCCAGTCGGAGTATAGCGCGGCTAGTGCATTTGGCGCGGCGTCTTTGGTGCGTAGCATTATGTCTTCGATGCGGTGGCGCAGCGTCTCTACCGCGACGTTCATACCCATGCCAAACTCCGCATTATCCTCAAAGAGCGAATTTGCCCACGCTACGCCCTTGCCCTCTTTGTTCGTCGTATAAGGCGTCGAAGGCGCGCTACCGCCGTAGATCGAGCTACATCCGGTGGCGTTTGCCACGATCATACGGTCGCCGAATAGTCTTGTGACAAGCCCGATATAAGGCGTCTCGCCGCAACCCGGGCATGCGCCGTGAAACTCAAACAGCGGCTGCGCAAAGCCCACACCCTTGACGCTATCTTTGCTCATCAGGTCGTCTTTGTAGGTTACTTTCTTAAATAGATAATCGGCGTTTTCCTGCTCGTTTTTATCCATCTCCTCGGCTAGAGGCACCATGACGAGCGATTTTTCCTTGCTTGGGCAGTTTTGAGCGCACAGCTCGCAGCCCGTGCAGTCCAGAGGGCTTACTTGGATTTTGTATTTTAGCCCTTTCACCTCTTTACCTTTGGCGTCTAGGACGTGATCTTGCACGGTTTGCGGCGCGGCGGAGAGCTCGTTTTCATCGATTAGAAACGGCCTGATGACCGCGTGCGGGCAAACGAAGGCGCACTGGTTACACTGGATACAATTTTCCTCGATCCATTTAGGCACCATCACGCCGATACCGCGTTTTTCGTAGGCCGTGGTGCCTGATTTAAAGTGTCCGTCTTCAAAGCCCACAAACGCCGAAACAGGCAAGCTATCGCCCCTAGCGGCGTTGATAGGCTTAACGATTTTTTCTATAAATTCGTCGCCGACGTATTTTTCCTCGTTAGCGGCGTCATCCGTCAAATTTGCCCAGCTAGGGTCGACCGCGACCTTAACTAGCCCGTCCGCGCCCATATCGATAGCCTTGTAGTTCATCTCCACGATCGCTTCACCCTTTTTGGCATAGGCTTTGTGTGCGTACTCTTTCATGTATTTTTGCGCGTCGGCAAACGGGATGATGTCTGCGAGTTTAAAAAACGCCGACTGCATGATGGTGTTCGTGCGGTTTTTTAGCCCGATCTCGCGAGCTAGCTTAGTGGCGTTGATGATGTAGAAATTTACCTTTTTAGCGGCTAAAATTTTCTTTACTTTATTCGGCAGTTTAGCGACCGTCTGCTCGGCGTCCCAGATCGAGTTTAGCAGGAACGTCCCGCCCTCGCGGATACCGTCTATGACGTCATAAATTTCAAGATACGCCGCGACCGAGCAGGCTACGAAGTGCGGATTTGAGACGAGGTAGGTCGAGCGGATCGGGTTTTTACCAAAACGCAGGTGCGAGCGCGTGTATCCGCCCGATTTTTTGCTATCGTAGGCAAAATACGCCTGCGCGTAAAGCTCGGTTTTATCGCCGATGATTTTGATTGAGTTTTTATTCGCCCCAACGGTACCGTCCGCGCCAAGGCCGTAAAATAGGCACTCTTTCACGCTTGTGTCACTTAGCGAAATTTTCTTGCCGACTTTTAGCGAGGTGAAGGTCACGTCGTCCTCGATACCGACGGTAAAGCCGTTTTTGGGTTCGCTTAAATTTAGATTTTCAAAGACGGCTAGCATTTGCGCAGGATCGACGTCTTTTGAGCTTAGGCCATAGCGACCACCCACGATCACAGGCTGATTTTTGCGTCCGTAAAAGGCCGCCTTGACGTCCAGATATAGCGGCTCGCCCAGGCTTCCAGGCTCTTTCGTGCGGTCTAGCACGGCGATCTTTTCTACCGCCTCAGGCATCACGTCAAAGAGGTATTTTAGGCTAAACGGACGGTATAGATGTACTTTTAGTACGCCTACTTTTTCGCCCTTTGCGCGTAGGTGATCGACGACCTCTTCGAGAGTTTGCGTTACCGAACCCATCGCAACCACGACGCGCGTAGCGTGCGGATCGCCGTAGTAATTAAACGGTTTATAGTCGCGTCCAGTGATTTGTGAAATTTCTTTTAGATAGTCCGCTACGATATCAGGAATCGCGTCGTAGTAGCGGTTAGCTAGCTCGCGCGTCTGGAAGTAGATGTCGTCGTTTTGAGCCGTACCGCGAGTTTTAGGGCTCTCGGGACTTAGCGCCTCGTCTCTAAATTTTTGCAGCGCCTCGCGGTCAAGAAGCCTATCAAAGTGCGCGTAGTCAAGCACCTCGACCTTTTGTATCTCGTGACTCGTGCGAAATCCGTCAAAAAAATGCAAAAACGGTACGCGACCCTTGATCGCCGCTAGATGCGCGACGCCGGCGATATCCATGACCTCTTGCACGGAGCCGCTTGCTGGCATAGCAAATCCCGTCTGGCGACAGGCATAAATGTCCTGATGATCGCCAAAGATAGAAAGCGCCTGGGCCGCGATAGAGCGTGCGCTCACGTGGATGACGCCGGGTAGTAGTTGGCCGGCGATCTTATACATATTTGGGATCTTTAAAAGTAAGCCTTGCGAAGCCGTGTATGTCGTAGTTAGCGCGCCTACTTGCAG
>CAUQMN010000241.1:0-3129 GCA_963518765.1 uncultured Campylobacter sp. | reverse complement strand
TCGGCGCAGTGGGCGGAGATAAATTTAAGCTAAACGATATCGAGGAAAAGCTAAACGACGTGAGCGAGGTTTATTTTAGCGAGTTTGCCAAGATTATCAAGCAAGAAAGCTAAATGATAATCTTAAACGGCTTTAAAGAGATAAATTTTGATCCGCGCCTTATACCAGGTGCCGAAAAATTCGGCAAGAGTCCGGATAAAATAGGCTTCGATAAAAACGCGGCTTTGGTTGGCTGTATCGGAGCTTATAAATTTGAGCTGTTTAACGTCAAAAAAGAGCTTATCTGGGAGATAGGCGGCGATTTTTTACGTTTTGCCTTTGTGCCTGAATGCGCGCAAATTTGGCTGGTTAAGAAAACTAGCGAGCTTGCGTGCGAGCTTTTGGTTTACGACTACGAGCGAAATTTGATCGCTAAAGAGGAGCTTGACGCGCTTAGATCCGTGGGCGCGTTAGTTTGTGTAAAGCCGCTAGGCGCGGCGGTCGCCGTGGAGTTTGATTGCGGCGCAGACGGCTTTAGCGGATTTTTAGCGCGGCTTGAAAACGGCAAGATAAAAGCGCTACCTTACGGCGAAAATGTTTTTTTATCGCTCTTGGACGGCGAGCGAGCGTTATTTATGAGTAGTTCAAAAAATCTCGCCTTCATCGCCCGCGCGTCCGATTTAGCGCGGCTAAGGGAGATAAATTTCGACCAAACGCAGCTTGCGCGGGATTTAGACGGCGAGTTTTTGCTAAACGGCATTATCCCTCTTAGCCCGCGCGTTTGGCTGGTAACTAGCGTCAGTTTTGCGAGCGGTTATCGTCATTACGTATTTGACGCCCAAAATTTGCGTTTTATAGACGAGGCGGCGATAGAGGGATTCTTGCCCTATGCGCAGGAGTGGGGTTACGTGCGCAGCGAGATAACCGCGCTAAAGCTAGTAGAGGGTAAAATCGCCGCATTTTGGGATAAGATCACGAAAAACGTTACGAAAAAAAACAAAGAAACTCAGATAATAAGGCGCTATTTTACGGCTGATTTTGCGGATGTCGTAGCGCAAATTTTATCCGCCGTAAAGCTTGGAGACAAGGGATAAACCTAGCGTTTGCGAGGCGTCCGGCGATTAGCGCAGGGCATATAGCTCAAGCCGCGCCGCACGATTTTAGCGGCTAATTTTACTAAATTTAAGGCGGAGCGTGATAGTAATTAGCGATTTTACCGAGCTTAACGGCGATCCTGGATACGGCGGTATAAATGCTGCCGATTTTGGCGCGAGTAAATTTTGCTTTAGCGTAGGTACGCTAGCAAAGCTAGTCGCGGTTTGGGGCGATGAGTACGAGGGCGAGGAGCCAGGTTTTAAACTCTACGGCTTTGATCGCAAGCTAAAATTTAGCCTAAATGAGCCGATAATCTATGCTAAATTTGAACCTCGCGCGACTCAAATTTGGCTAGCTAGGCGAGATAGCAAGAAGCAAATTTCGATTTTGCTTTACGGCTACGGCGGCGAGCTAAGAGCAAAATTAGCGCTACCTGACGAGCTTGAAAATTCAGGCGTCTGGATGGACGAGCTGCTGCAAACGGGCGGCATGGCGGTAGGTCTTGGCGCGGGGCAGGACGGCT
This sequence comes from uncultured Campylobacter sp., assembly GCA_963518765.1. Lineage (GTDB taxonomy): Bacteria > Campylobacterota > Campylobacteria > Campylobacterales > Campylobacteraceae > Campylobacter_A. The sequence goes on along the minus strand of CAUQMN010000241.1, from coordinate 1,532 downwards.
CTAGGTCGTTTTTGTTGCAGGCAAAGGGGAGCGGATTAAATTTAACCGCCGAGCTTGAGGACGATTTTAGTTTTTTGTTTGTTACGGCCGGCAAAAACGGCGAATGCGGAGGAAAATACGCGCCTGATGATAAATTTGGCAAAGAGCTAGAAGGCGCGTCAAAACGCAAATGCCAAAACGAGCAAACGCGCAGGCAAAAATGTATTTTGGGCGGCAACGCAAAAGAGTCCGAAAGCCAAATAAACAATCAACCGCGCGACTTAAAAAATAACTTCTCGCGCGAAGCTGTGCTGCTAAATTTATACGAGCAAGAGATCGTCATATCAAGCTACCCGCAGCTAGAGCCGCTACGCAGATTTAGCTTCCCTGACGAGATCGCGTTAGACGGCGAGGCTCGGGGATTTATGCTAGGCGGTATCGCGCCGCTTAGCGACCGAATTTGGCTCGTGCGCGACGACGGATATTTTCGCCACTATCTTTTTGACGCGGGCAAATTTGAGTTTATCGCCGAGATAGCGCTGGCGGGCTTTGAGCCTAAAATTGACGGCGCAGGCGAGATAACGTCGCAAATTTGCGGTTTAGACTGCTTTGAGGGCAAATTGATATTTACGCGCTACGAGCTAGGCGAGCCGGATCGCTATTTTGAAGCGGACGCGGCGGAGATTGGCGTTTATGCAAATTTAATGCCCAATTTCGTAAGTTTAAAGACTAAAATTTAAGCCGTTTTAACGTTTTTGAGCCGAACTTAAAATTTAATAAGTTTAAAAAGGCTAAAATTGAAGCTAGCCTAACGCTTTTAATCAAATTTAGCAAGCTAAATTTAGACGGCTCAAAGCCGAATAATCAAAAAAGGAGACGAAAAACAAAACGGCTTTAGGCGTAAACGAATTTATAAATCAACGAAAGGAAAAGTAGATGTCTTGGAAGGACTTTTTAAACAACAAAGAGGACGAGCAGCCGCAAAAGGAGGGCAGAGGAATGGATCAAAAAAGCGTAGCTAAGCCGCCGGTGTTATTTAGCGAGACGCAGCAGGTATTAAAAGAAGTCGAGGCCAAACTGGGCGGTACGCTCATCACATACTACAACTCAAACGCGGGCAGCGTCTGCGGCAACGACGCGAGCGCAATGTATGAAATTTTAAAGGGTAAAAAGATAGAAAACGCGTTTTTGTTTATCAAAAGCGACGGCGGCAGCGGTATCGCGGCGCTTCGTATAATTAGCACCCTGCGAAACTACTGCAAAAACATCACCGCGCTTATCCCCGCTAACTGCGCGTCGGCCGCGACGATGATGGCGCTTGGCGCAAACGAGATAGTGATGGGGCCGCTAGCGTATCTAACGGCCGTCGATACTTCGCTAAAGCACGCGATGAGCCCGATAGATAACGGCAACGAGCGCGTTAGCGTGTCGATGGACGAGCTAAACCGCGTGATAAAGCTGTGGAAAATGCACGAGAAAGACAACGACGAAAACCCGTATAAATCGCTATACAACTACATCCATCCGCTGGTTTTTGGCGCAGTAGACCGCGC
>CAUQMN010000240.1:0-3131 GCA_963518765.1 uncultured Campylobacter sp. | reverse complement strand
CGTCTCTCCGCCTGCGCTTGATCCCGTTCTATATTTTATAATAGTCTTTCCGTCAGCTAGCTTATGCATTACAATATCCTCTTTGGTGCAGTCTCTAACGAATTTTTAATTAACGATCTTGATAAAAACGTATCAAAATATAAGCTAGATAACAAAAAGACTGTAAAAGCCTCAAGATAATTTAAAAACGGTTGCAAATTTGACGAACTGTAAAGCTTGATAGTTTAAACCGGCACAAGGTGATAAACAAAATCTAACGGCAAACAGTTAAAGTTCTGACAGATTTATATTAAATCAATATTTAGGGTTATATCCGATGGAAATTTAATCAAATTTAGCGCAAATGTTTGCCGATGAGACCCGTCACGATAGCGCGGATGCCTGTATGCACGCTGCCTAGCTCGCGCTCTATCTTTGCGATGAGCTCGTTTTTAGCCCGCACCGCGCCGCCCACGCCAAGAAGGTTGGTAAATGAGTTTTTCGCGCCGTCGTTATGCGTCGGCTTGCCCGCCGTTTCGGCGCTTTGCGTCGCGTCGATGATGTCGTCTGCGATCTGAAACGCCAGCCCCAGATCAAGCCCGATGTCGTATATGCGAGCAGCCTCCGTCTCGTCTAGTCCAGCCACGACGCAGCCTGCTTGCAGGCTCGCCGCGATGAGGCGCGCGGTCTTGTGGATGTGCAGAAATTTTAGCTCCTCAAGCCCTAGCTTTTGATTTTCGAAATAACAATCCACCGCCTGCCCCAGCGCCATGCCGTAGATACCTGCGTTGCGGCTTAGGATCTCGACGCATTTTATGCGCGCGTCCGCATCCAGCGGGGCTCTTGCTATCTGATAAAAGGCGTGAGTGTTTAGCGCGTCGCCCGCTAAAATCGCCGTCACTTCGTCAAATTTGACGTGCAAACTAGGCTGTCCGCGGCGCAGATCCGAGTCGTCCATCGCGGGCAGATCGTCGTGGATGAGCGAGTAGCTGTGCATCGTCTCAAAAGCTAGCGCGACGTGAAACGCCGCCTCTTTGCGCTCGGGACGCACCGCAGCTACGACGCCTGCAACCAGCATCGCGCGAAAGTGCTTGCCGCCCGATTTTAGCGTGTACGAAAGCGCCTCGTCAAAGCACGGATGAAAGCTAGGCGAGCTTGGCAAATGCGCGCTCAAAAACACCTTAAACTCGGCCAAAAGCGCGTCCTGATCGGCGGCGCTCGGAGCAGTTTGCCGTAAATTTGAGCCGGAAGTAAACGATGAGCTCTTGGCCGCGTTTAGCGAGATCAAATTTGATCGGTTTTTCGGGCTTTGAGCCAGGTTTTTGGAGTTTATTTTAGATTTGGCCGCGTTTAAAATTTGAGGCCTATTTTGAGACGAGCTCGCGCGCAGGATTTGCGCTTGATTTTGATCCGTCAGCGGCGCACGCGACTTGCTTAAATTTAACCCTTTTTCGTTAGCCGGATTAGACGTTCTTTGCGGCAAATTTGGGCCTGGAGCGTCATTTGTATAAACCCGCATTTTTTCTCCGTTAGGCGATATCTGCGCTAAATTTCGCTTTTGCTCGGCGCTAAATTGTTGAAATGTCGCCGGCTTTACAAGCGACAAAAGAGGAGCCTGATTTCGCGCAAGGTCTCCGCTATTTTCGCAGGCTAAATTTGAAACTTTCATTTCCGAAAAAGTCGCGCGTTTTAGATGGTTTTTGGACGATTTAAGAGTCTTGGTCTGGTTAAATTTACGCGGTAAAATCAGGCTGTGCGCGCTCGGTAATTTTTCGTCCGAATTTGCGCTAAAAATCCGCGCCAAACTTGAGCTTTGCGGCAATGTTTTAAAGCGAGCGAAATTTGATTTTAAAGCTTCATCTTCCGCGTAAATTCGCGCGTTTAATCTTTCCTTTGAGTTTTTATGATTTTGCATTTTTTCTCCATTTTGTTTTTGTTTGATAAAGGCAAATCCTAAATCGCTCTAACCGCCGAACAAATCCTTACTTGCTCCAAATTTACGTATTTTGCAAGGTTGCGTAACGCCTCTAAAAGCTGCGATTTTACGCCGTAAGCGAGCAAATTCGTCCGTTTTGTAGTGAGCTAAATTTAACGGGCGAATCGCCTTGCCGCTAGATTAAGCCGTGGCGCGCGAAAGCTTAAATTTACGCCCGAAAAACCGTCTTGCGCTTAAAGCTCGGCGGTTTTTAATGCGCGAAAATTAAACGCGCCCAAAAAAGCTAGCCTTGACGCAAGGGGGCTTAGAGCGCCGCAAAGCCTGACGAATCTAGCACCGAATTTTTTGCGAAACAAACAAAAGCGACTCAAAAAGCTAAATTTGCGTCCGAATCTCGCGCCGTAAAACAAGCAAATCTAGCACCGCAGCCGTCCAAAAACGCCTAGAACCTACCGCGCATTGTAAAAAAAGTCAAAGCCGTCTCGCCTAAAAAGCAAGCGTTGTCCTCGATTTTTAGCTATGAGCGCAAGGGCTTCTTTGCGATTTTTCACGATTTTAGCGCCTACTTGTATTAGCTTATCGCCGACTCTGAGCCCAAATCTCGCCGCATCCGACTCCCCGTCCACGCTCTTTACCCTTAGTTTTTCGTCAAACGTCAGTCCGTAGAGCTTTCGCACGCTAGAGGCGTCCGTATTTGGCGCGGGCTGTGGTTTTGAGGCTACTTTTGTGATATTTTCGTCCGTTTTAGGCGCGGTTTTTTGTTCTTTTTTTACCTCGTCTGAAACCGCGACGCTAAATTTTACGACGTCTTCGCCGCGCTTTATCTCAAAATTTAGTCGCTCGCCCTTTGCGGCGAACAAAATCCTCTCGTTTAGCTCGCGCAAGCTCTGCATTTTCTCGCCGTTTACGCTTAAAATTTCATCCCCTGCCATCAGCGCCGCGCCGCGTCCGAGCGGATCGACTCCTTTTACGTAGAGTTTGCCGTCTCGCTCCTCAAAAACCGCGCCCACGTCGCCGTAGTACACGTCTTTATACGCCGCAAAGTGCCTTAGATAGCGGCTGGGGACGAATTTATCCCCGCCCACGGCGATACCGCGCAGTTTGCAGCAGGGACTTAGCACGGCGCCCGTGCCGTTTACGTCAAACGTGAGCGCGTCCAGCTCGCCTAGCGCCTGAGCCTGCGCCTTTACGTGGCCGTAAACGGTCGCGTTTAGAT
>CAUQMN010000239.1:0-3150 GCA_963518765.1 uncultured Campylobacter sp. | reverse complement strand
CGAGCTCACCGTAAAGCACCATTCTCTTTGGGTCGTTCACGCGCACTTTTAGCGTCTTGCCTAGCAGTTCTTCGCTGCCCGCGACTTGAACGAGGAAGTTATTAAAGCTCCTGCCGGCGACGCCGCCGTTTGCGCGAAGCTCCTCAAAATACACGTCGAAAATTTTGCCATTTTGCGCCGCGACGATTTCGTCTAAAATCTCGTTGTGGCGGCTTTGCAGGCGGGTTAGGCGGGCGCTTGCGACGGCCTCTGGGATTTGATTGGTAAATTCCGCCGCTTTGGTCATCGGGCGAGGCGAATACTTAAAGCTAAAAATTTGCTCAAAGCGTACCTTTTCTAGCACGTCCATCGTGTCCTCAAACTCCTCTTCGCTCTCGCCTGGAAACGCCACGATAATGTCGGTTGAAATGCTAACTTCAGGGCACATCGCGCGCAGTTTAGCGGCCCTGTCTAAAAACCACTCTTTGTTGTAGCCGCGCTTCATCTCGCGCAGGACTTTGGTGTTTCCGCTTTGAAGCGGCATATGCATGGATTTACAAATTTTGGGATTTTGACTAAAGATTTCTAAAAATTTATCGTCCATATGAAGCGGATGCGGACTGGTAAAGCGTATGCGCTCGACACCATCTATCTCGCTAATCTTTACGAGCAGGCCGCTAAAATCTATCTTCTCGTGCGTGCCCGAAAATCTCTTGCCGTAGTTGTTTACGTTTTGTCCGAGCAAGAAAATTTCCTTTGCTCCGCCCTCGGCCGCTTTTTTTACTTCGCGCAGGATCAAATTTGCCGGGATCGAGATCTCGTCGCCTCTGGTGTGCGGGACGATGCAGTAGGTGCATTTTTTATCGCAGCCGATCGAGATATTTATATGGCTTTTATACGGCGAGCCGCGAAATTCGCCGAATGCATACTCGCTCTCGTCGTGATTTATGTCGGTGCTGATAAATTTAGGCGTCTTAACCGCGGCTGAAATTTTACTGACGTTTCGCGCGCCCAGGACGAAATCCACATAAGGCGCCCGTTTAAAAATTTCGCTTCCCAGATGGCTTGCCGTACAGCCGCAAACGCCGATTTTAGCGCCTGCTTTTTTTACTTTTTCAAAGCTTCCGACCTCGCTAAAAAGCTTATGTACGGGCTTTTCGCGCACCGAGCAGGTGTTGATGAGGATGAGGTCGGCCTCAGAGATATCGTCCGTTAAATCGTAATTTTCCTTTTCTTTTAGTTCGGCGACGATATGCTCGCTGTCGCGGACGTTCATAGCGCATCCTAGCGTTTGGATAAATACCTTTTTGCTCAAAACTCGCCTTATAAAATATGCACTTCGTACATGTAGTCGTTTTCGTCTAGGCCGTAGCGAACGGTGCGGTGATAGACGCTAAGGCCTTTTTCCTCGAAAAATTCGACCAAAGCGATGAGTTGTTTGTGGCTGTTTTCTCTGTCGAAATAGAAAATTTGTTGCGGATCTTTAGCAAATGCCGCTTCGATTTTTTCAAGAGAGATCGTTTTTGGTTTGGCGTCAAGTTGCGTTCTAGCGAGTTTTAGCTCCATTTTTAATCCTTTGAAATCTTTAATTTAATCTGTGAATATAGCAAATTCATCATAAAAAACGCATTAAACTTCTTAAAAGTATAAAGCTTGTATAATACCCCTCTAACTCAAAAATTCCCCCAAATTTTAAATAATGGAGCAAAAATAATATGGAAAAAATAGCGGATATCATAGAATCTATCGCAAATGAAAAAGGGCTCGAAATCGAGGACGTAAAAGAGCGCGTCATAAGAGCTATTATCAATACCGCAAAGAAAATTTACGGCGAAAACTACGAATACGACGCGGTTATCGATAACGCGACCAAGACCCTTCATCTATATCAAAAAATCACCGTCGTAGAGGACGGCGACGAGCGTTTGGCCGAGGATAACGAGCACTTTCTAAGCGTAAGCGAAGCTAAAAAAGTGGACTCTGGGGTAGAGATCGGCGACGAGCTAACCTACGAGCTATCTACCGACAACCTCGGCCGCACCGCCGCGCAGACGCTTCATAAGGAGCTTGAGTATCACATCCAGCGCTTGATGGAGGAAAAAATCTTTCAAAAATATCAAGACATGGTCGGGCACATGGTTTTTGGCTCGGTCACGCGCGTGGATAGCGAGGAAAATACCTTCATCGAGATAGACGAGCTACGAGCCGTGATGCCTCGCAAAAACCGCATAAAAGGCGAGAAATTTAAACCGGGCGACGTCGTAAAAGCGGTCATAAAAAGCGTTTATATCGATAAATCCATGGGTATCAAGGTCGAGCTAAGCCGCACATCGCCAAAATTCCTAGAAGCCCTGCTAAAAGCCGAAGTGCCAGAGATCAAAGACGGCCTCGTGCTGATCGCGGCAAGTGCCAGAATCCCGGGCGAACGCGCTAAAGTAGCGCTCGTAGCCACCTCGCCTAACGTCGATCCAGTGGGCGCGACCGTGGGAACTAGAGGCGTGCGCATAAACGCCGTCACAAAGGAGCTAAACGGCGAAAATATTGATGCGATCGAGTATTCTGCCGAGCCTGCGATCCTCATCACGAGAGCGATGGCGCCCGCGATCATCAGCTCGGTTAAAATCGGCGAGGACGGTAAAGCCGTCGTGAGCCTAGTAACCGAGCAAAAGAGCAAAGCTATCGGCAAAAGCGGTATAAATATCAGGCTAGCTAGCATGCTAACGGGCCACGAGATCGAGCTAAACGAGCTTGGCGCTAGAGGCGAGAGCAAAGACGAAAACGCGAAGGATCTAAAGGCGCTGTTTGGCGATCTGTAGCTGATTTGAGCCTTTTGGTCGCATTTGTTTCGTGCGGTAAATTTAAGGCGCGGCACCGGGGTCAAATTTGAGCAAATTAAATTTATCTCAAATTTGATTCGCTTTGCTTGCTAAAATTTGCCGCTTTTTTATTTTAATACTTTAAATTTTTATATGTATCCATATCTTATAAGATGAAGGAAGCCTGCGAGTTGTGAAATTTTAAAGCGGCGAGTAACGCCTGATTTGAGGTTATTTATTTTTAGTAGAGCGGTACATCGGGTGCTGGTAGTCGTTTCTCTCGCAACCAGCAGCTAAAAATCCAAATGCCAAAATAAATTCGCATAATACAACTTTTCTCATTTTCTCCCATTAT
>CAUQMN010000238.1:0-3157 GCA_963518765.1 uncultured Campylobacter sp. | reverse complement strand
CTATGAAGCCGTATTGAGTTATGCGGCGAGTTATCCAGTCGGCAAATTTGGTGACTGAGTTTAGAAATTTAAAAAGAGTTTCTGCGTTGGCCGGGAAAGCACCTTGTAGCTCTGTTGTTGGGAAAGTAAGAGATAGCTCCATATCAAATCCTTATCAAAGTAGTTTCAAATGATATGCGGATTATAACTAATTACTTATCGTTTGTCAAGTATTTTGATATGGAATTGATAAGAAAATGTATATTTTTATTTTTCTCAAAAATGAGAAAAATCTACAAATGCCCATTTGGGCACTCGGATTTAATACCCGAGCGCCCGTTTAAAGGGCTTTCAAATCCTTTGTTATCAAAAAGATGATGTATTGCGTAAGCGGTAAGCCTACTTCATCAGCCTTTTTTTGCAATTCGTCCTTTTGCCTGTCGCTTAGCCTTATTTGGACTATGTTGCTACCTTTGGTTTCTTTTTCCTCTGCCATCTTATCTCCTTTTGAAATTACTTTTTATCGTCTTTATCAAATATTTCTAGAAGCGCCTGTATCGCTTCCTCTTCGGTCATGGGCTTATCTTGTTCGTCTTTGCCTATTAGACTATCAAAAATTTCATCTTCGTAGTCTGAGTAATTTTGCTCGGCGTGTATTTTTTGTTCATACGAGGCGGTAAAATCTTTTACGTCAAGGTTCATTAGAGCTTCCCTTAGTTCATCTACCTCTTTATGATATTTTTTTACGCAAGGCTCTACCAAAGAAAGCATTTTTGCAACATCGCTGAGCCTATCATCCACCAAAGCAAGAGATATGTTGTCTTTGTTATCTACAAAAAAAGCCAGTAGCCCTTTATTTGGTAAAAACCCCGCTAAGCTTTCTTTCTTCAGATACTTCATATCTTCCGTTATTAAATCGGCAGAGGCAAGAATTACGACTTCACAGTCTATCAACTGAAAAACGGGAATAATCTTATCGCTATCAAATTTTAGATTATGTTTATCCATTAGTCTCTCAAGCTCAAAAACAAAATAGCTATAATATTCTGCCATTCTTTTTATCAAGAATTCCGATAAAGAGTCGTATTTGATTTCCATTGAGTTAAATTGAATTTTATAAATTTTTTCAACTCTGGCTCTTATTGTTTCAGGATTTTTAAATAGCTTGCTAAGTCGCTTGTTTGTATTAAAAACATAAAAGGGGCTAGATTTCCCTAAAAATATATACTGTAACCCCCAAAGTATAAGAAATAAAGGAATACCGACAAATAAGCCGATTATCGTTAAATCCAACAAAAAAGATAGAATAAATAAAACCCTTAAAGTCCTGATGGTTTTTTCATTTTTCATTTCTATCCCCTTTTTGACAAAATCCTCAAATTTTATTAAAAGTAAGCTTTAAATTTAATATCTCCTCTCCGCCAACTCTCTTTGCGTGATGCCTAGCTCTTTGCATACGCGCTTAACTATGTTTTCCTCTGCGGTCATATTATTTCCTTTGAGATTTTTTAGAAGTAGTGCGGCGCAAAGCCGCGTAGTTATTTGTTTTCGGTTCGGTTCGGCTTGTCGCCGTTTTTCCAGGTTATCGAGCTTTGCTCTTTTTGACCGCTGATATGATAAAGCGACAGCAAAATCACGCCGATAATGGACGTGATAGCAAAGCTTCTTTCGTGAGAGTAGATAGCAAAGCCTACGATACATAGAGCAGAAAACATAACGATAAAGCCAAAGGTCTGACCCCTGCTATTGTAGGCTCTATCTTTTGGATCGTTAATAAAGCGCCGTTCTTGTTCTTTTTTCTCGATAGCGATCAGTTCAATATCCATTTTCTGGATATGAGACTGGTTTGCTTTGATGATTTCTAAATATTCTTTTGCTAGTTGCGGATCCGTTCTGGCAAGCCCGCCGAGCTCGGATAGATTAACTTCGACATTTACGTTATTTACGTTATTTTGAACGATGGCTTTAAGGTCTTGCGGCAAAGGCTCGCTAGATTTTATTCTTTGTAGCTTTGCGTTTATCTCTTTCTTTTTCAAGCAAAACTCTCCTTTTTTCAAAAAGCTCTACCGAGATTTGCCCCAAATCCTTTGTAGTCTTGAGTTTTATAGGAGAAAAGGCATTTCTAAAACCAAGCATAAAGTATTTTACGGCTTCGCTCATCTTTGTTCCTTTGCGGTTTTTAGTAGCCTAAATATTACACTAAATAAGCTAAAAGGGATATAAAAGGATACTTAAGAATACGTATATACAAAAACCTGCTTTGATTTTAGATAATCTTTCAAATTTAGGCTATGCTCTCGTAAAACTTCCACGTCGGCAAACTTAGCGTCTGTATTGCCTCTATTCGCTCGCTTTGCGGCTCAAATTTGGCATATCCCCACCATTCGCCGCGCGCTAGGCAAAGCTTGTAGCGTTCAAGTAGGGCCAGGTAGGTTTTGCGCCCTTGCTCGATCGCGGCATCGTCAAGAGTATAAAAGCCGACCATAAAGGGCTTTTTGGTCTCCACCGCGATAAAAAGGAAGTTATTAACCGTTTTGCCGAGACTTCTTAAAATATCGCCATAAAACGCCGCTTGCACGTGGTAATTAAAACTAGCTACCGACCTGGCAAAGCCGTCTGGGCTAGCGTCTGAAGTAGTTTTTAAGTCTATACAAAGCCCCAAATTTTCGTTAAAAAAATCTGGGCGGCATTTAACCGCTACGCCGTCAATCTCGCTAAAATAGCTTTGCTCGGCTAGACCGTCTCTTAAAAAAACCGCCGTTTCACGCATAGATTTAACAGAGCTTGCTATTTGCTTGACTATGTCGTGAGTCACTTTGTCGAGAACTATTTTACCGCCCGAATTCGTTAAAAACTCATTGTAGACGGCTTTGCCCGCTTTGGTGCGTTTATCGACGTCCGGCTCTATGTTATACTCGTTATAAAAATCCACAGGCTCTAAAACCAACTTATGCACTGCCGAGCCTAAGATTAAAGCTGCACTATCTTTGCGCTCGAATTCGTCCTTATATTTGTAGTGATACGGGCTTTTAGCCAACAAATCAAGGTCGCTTTTTGAGATTTCAGGGCGCGCGTGATACTCTTTGTTCGTCATCGCTCGCCCTTTTGAAATGATTTTACAAAGGCGATAAACTCGCCAACGGTTAAATATCTGTCTGTTTCGTCGCCCCTCTTGAAT
>CAUQMN010000237.1:0-3174 GCA_963518765.1 uncultured Campylobacter sp. | reverse complement strand
TTCGATTGCTCGCGCCGTGGACGGCGACATAAAGGCTGCTGGAGAGGCTATCGCTCCGGCAAAAAATAGGCGCATCCAAACCTTTATCGCCACAAGACCGATCCAGATGGAGTTTAAGCTAAAAATGTCTCCAGATGAAGTGATTAGGCGCGCCGTGCGAGCCGTGGAATACGCTAAGACATTTTGCGAGGACGTTGAGTTTAGCTGCGAGGACGCATGCAGGAGCGAGATGAGCTTTTTAAAAGAAATTTGCGACGCCGCTATAAACGCCGGAGCAAAAACCATCAACATCCCAGACACCGTGGGGTATCTATATCCCGAGGAGATTACTGCTCGCATAGGAGAAATGGTTAAATTTATAAACGGTCGCGCAGTCGTCTCCGTGCATAACCACAACGACCTAGGCCTAGCTACGGCAAACTCGCTAGCTGCGATAAAAGCGGGCGCCAGGCAGGTCGAGTGTACGCTAAACGGCATCGGCGAGCGTGCCGGAAATGCCGCGCTTGAAGAGATCGTGATGGCGATAAAGACGCGTAGCGACGTATTCGCGCCGCTTTACACGGACATAGTTTATAAAGAAATTTATCCTAGCTCGCGCCTGCTAGCGGGCATCATCGGCATCGAGCCCCAGCCAAACAAAGCCATCGTCGGCAAAAACGCCTTCGCTCACGAAAGCGGCATCCACCAAGACGGCGTGCTAAAACACAAAGAAACCTACGAAATCATCAGCGCCGAGAGCATCGGACTGGATAAAAACTCGCTGATACTAGGCAAACACTCGGGTCGCCACGCCTTTAAAGATAAGCTAATCAGCCTTGGCTTTGAGCTTGAAGATAGCGCGCTAAACGAGGCGTTTGAGAAATTTAAGGCGCTAGCGGATAAGAAAAAAGAGATCTTTGACGACGATTTGCGCGCGCTGGTAACTAGCGAGATCATCAAGATTCCTGAGGTTTTCGAGTTTTTGACGCTAACGCAAAGTAGCTGCAACAAAGGCCTAAGCAGCGCTGCTATCACGCTTCGTCACGCAGACGAGATCAAGAGCGACGCGGCGCTTGGCAACGGTACGGCGGACGCGATATTTAAGGTCATCGACCGTCTAAGCGGCATAAATGGCGTACTAAAAGACTATAAGGTAAACGCCGTTTCGCAAGGCAAAGACGCGCTGGCAAACGTAGTAGTAAAGGTCGAATTTGACGGTAAAACCGTCATCGGACACGGCCTTGATATCGATACGATGACGGCGAGCGCCAAAGCGTATGTAGGCGCGCTAAACAGCTACGTAAAAATCACCGCTACAAAGTAAAATTTGAGCGGTTTGACCGCGCCGCTTGGCAAATTTAAGGCTCAGATTCGGGCCTTAAATTTCTAAATTTAGCCTTTAAATTTGCTCATAAATTTAAGCGTAACTTGGGCGGACGGCTCGTAGCAAAATTACCCCGAGCTAAATTTGGGATTTTAATTTAAAGCCAAAATTTAGCCGCCCGAACCGACTGCGATAAATTTTATATCAAACCGCTTCCGTTTTGCGGCGGGTAAAATCTAGCTTTGATTTCGAGCGGATTTTGCTCGGCGCGCAAATTTAAATCCCCCGCATTTACCGTCGCGCCGCTAAAATTTGCTATAATCTAGCCAAATTTTCAAAGGAGAAAATATGAAAAAAATCGCGTTTTTGTTGATGATTATCGGGGCGTTTGCGTTTGCTAAAAGCGAGGAAGCGCCGCAAAAGTCTACGCCAAAGCAGCTTGAGATGGTGCTCATCCTGGATAAATCAGGCTCTATGAGCGGGCTTGAGAGCGATACTATCGGCGGCTTTAACTCGATGATAGATAAGCAAAAAGAAGCGGGCGTGGACGCAAAGGTAACTACGGTGCTTTTTGATACGCATTTTAGGACGTTGCACGATAGAGCGGATATCAAAAAGGTTGAGAAGCTAACGAACAAGGACTATGTTGCGGGCGGCAATACCGCGCTACTAGACGCGGTCGGCGAAACGATAAATAAAATCTCAAAAGTCGAGGATATCTACGCTAAAAACAGAGCCGTGCTTTTTGTCATCATCACGGACGGGCAAGAAAACTCGAGTAAAGAGTACTCAAAGGCTCAGATCAAAAAAATGATAAGCGATAAGCAGGAAAAATACGACTGGGAGTTTATATTTTTAGGAGCGAATATCGACGCCGTTAGCGAGGCGCAGAGCTTAGGCATAAAGGGCACAAACGCAGTGAAATACAAAAACAGCAGCGAGGGCGTGCAGAAAAACTTCGAGGCCGCTGCCGAGATGTCTAAAGATATGGCGATGGATAAAAAATCAAGCTCGAAGTGGCGCGAAAAGGTGCTTGAGGATAAGTAAAATTTGACTTTAGCGCGGCTTAGTGCCGTGCTTTTGTAAATTTGCGGCGATCTAAAGCTGCGAGCCATAGCGCAAAGCAAGCGGGGCTATAAAATTTGACGAGGCAGCCTATGTGGCGCAAGGTTATTATTCGCGGTTAAGGCTAAATTTATGCTTTAGCTTTTGCAAATTTTACGCCCTTTAATGCTTTGCTCTAAGCGATAAATTTATAAACATCGCCGAAGATGGCTTGCAGAGCGCAAAATCGGCTCTGGATAAATTTATGCGGTTTTTTTGGGCTAAATTTAGCAAGCCTGATTTCAAGGGCGATAGAGCGGGCATGAGCGCGGCAACGCAAAATCAAACCGCAAATTTAAACGCCAAAAACGAACAAAATTTAACCGCAAACTTCTAGCGCGCAAGATGAAGCGAATTTAACGACGATGGCGTGCATATCAGCCTAAACGGCGCCAAAAAGGTCGCTATTTACGTCGTGGATAAGCTTTTAAACGAAAAAAACGATAATTTTTAGCGAGGCCCGAGTTTTGGTTTGCTAAATTTACGAGGCCATGCATTTTAAAGAACCTCTTATTTACTTCATTTTTTGAAATTTTCATGCCAAAAAGGCATAAGCTGCGTTTTGCGTAGTTTAAATTTAGCTACGGGCAAATTTAGCCGTAGCGGTATTTGTTAGCCCTCTTTGGCTTGCTAAATTTGCGAGGTCCTGCCTTTTAAAGAACCCCTTATTTACTTTATTTTTTGAAATTTTCATGCCAAAACGACATAAGCGGCGTTTTGCTTGGTTTAAATTTAGCTACGAAGCTTAAATTTAGCCGTAGCGGTAT
>CAUQMN010000236.1:0-3223 GCA_963518765.1 uncultured Campylobacter sp. | reverse complement strand
ACTGGCAGGCTCGCAGCTACAAAATTCGTTTTTGATGGTGAGCGGGCGCTTAAGCTCCGAGATGGTCGCAAAGGCCGTCATGCACGGCATCCCCGTGCTCGTCTCGCGCACGGCTCCGACAAGCCTTGGCGTCGTGATAGCGCGTAAATTTAACCTCACGCTGTGCGGCTTTGCGCGCGGCGAAAACATAAACGTATATAGCGGCGCGGAGAGAATCCATGAGTGAGCAAATCCGAGAACTGATAACAAAACTGCTAAATCCAAAGGGCAGGCTAGACTGCGGAGCGGCGTTTAAGATCGCTGCAAAACTAGGCGTAGAGATCGGCGAGGTTAGCGACGAGGCCGAAAAAATGGGCGTAAAGATCGACAACTGCGAGCTGGGGCAGTTTGGCGGGCTAGAAAACGGACGCGGCAAATACACCGTGATGACGCAGCTAAAGCAAATGACCGACGAAAAGGGCAGAATACTGTGCAAAGACGCTAGAGACGCGACTGCGGGCGTGGGGCTAAAGACGATCCGCTCGACGCTAAAAGACTATAAAATCGACGTAAAATACTGCCAGCTGGGGTGTTTTAAGGAGAAGAAAGGAAAAAAGATGAGAGTAAAAACCAAAACTTGGATAGAAAACGACGAGGGCGAGCTGATATTCGGTAAGGGCAAAACCGAAGTCCTGGACGTCATCGCCGAGGTCGGCTCGATCTCAAAGGCCGCCGAAATCCTAGGAATGAACTATAAAAAATGCTGGAATCATCTGCAAATTTTGCAAAAAAATCTAAAAGAGGAGCTCTTTACCACCAAGCAAGGCGGCGGCGAAAACGCCGGTACGACGCTAAACGAACGCGCGCATGAGCTCATAAACGCCTATAGGCAGCTACAAAACGACATCGAGGACTTTGCGGATAAGCGCTTTAAGGAGCTGTTTTTGAAAAAAGACGGCGAGAAAAAGGACTCGGCCAAAGACGACGTAAACGATAAAAAGAAATAAAACCACATCAAATTTAAGGGAGAAAAAATGTACGTAAAACTAAATGATAGGGTCTATCTAAACAAAGACAAGATCACTAGAATAAAGGTAGATAGCGTCCAAGACGGTATCAGGATTCGCTTCTACGAGGGGCAAAATCAGGTCGCTAAAAGCGGACGCTTCGAGACTGAGGCAAAAGCTATCGAGTGGCTAGAGAAAAATTTTATAAACAAATAATAAAATGGTCGTGAGCCTCTGTAGCTCGCGCTTCTCTGCTTTATTAAGTTAAATTTGCCGCTTTGCGGTTAAATTTAGCTTGCTCAAATTTAATCTCCAAATTTACTAAATCATTTCCACCGCAAAAGCCCCAAATTTGCGAAAATTTAATATAATTACCGCATCAAATTTAAAGAGTAAAAATGGCAAATTTAGACGAAATTCGAAAAAATATCATCTTAAGGCGTGACGTGCATTATTTTGATTTCGCGGCTTCGGGGCTTGCCTACGAGCCCGTAGAGCGCGAGATAGCGGACGTCCTCAAAACCTACGCCAACACCCACTCCGATAGTAGCTCAAGCGCCATCATCACGCAGCGGCGCTACGAGGGCGCGAGAGAGAGCCTAAAAAAGCTGCTAGGGCTTGACGAGCGGTTTTATCTTATCGCCTGTGGACAGGGTGCGACGGCCGCGATCAAGAAATTTCAGGAGCTACTTGGCATCTACCTGCCGCCTGCGACCAGAAGCGCGATTGGCGAGGCAAATTTACGCGCCGCGCAGCTTCCGCTCGTGCTTGTTTCGCCATACGAACACCACTCAAACGAGCTTAGCTTCCGCGAGGGGCTTTGCGACTACATGCGCGTGCCGCTTAGCGAGTCCGGCGAGATCGATCTACTCGGACTTGAGCGTATCTTGAAGCTAAATACAGGACGCCGCATCATCGGCTCGTTTAGCGCCGCCTCAAACGTCACGGGCGTCATTAGCGACTATAAAAAGATCAGCGAGCTAATCAGGGCTGCGGGCGGCATCGTGGCCTTTGACTGCGCGGCGCTGAGCTCGCACGCAAATTTAGATTGCGATCATTTCGACGCGATTTTCCTCTCGCCGCATAAGTTACTAGGAGGGCCTGCTAGCTGCGGGCTTTTGGCGATCAAAAAGGAGCTGCTTAACAGCGACGTGCCGACCTTTGCCGCAGGCGGGACGGTCGCCTACGCCAGCCGCGAAGGGCACGTGTTTTTGAAAAACCCCGAGCAGCTAGAAGAAGGCGGTACGCCGCCCATAATCGGGCTCATGCGGGCAAATTTAGCCTACGCGCTGCGAAACGAGGTGGGTTTTGAGAGGATAAAAAGCGCCGAGGACGAGCTCGTGCGGCTTTTTGAGAGCGAGCTAGCGGGCATAGACGAGATCATAAACTACGCTCCAAAGGGCGCGCCGCGGCTGCCGATAATTTCCTTTAACGTGCGCGGCGTCTCGGCGTATGATTTCGCCGCGAGCCTTAGCAACGACTTTGGTATCCAGACGCGCGCGGGCGTGATGTGCGCGGGGCCGTACGCTCACGATCTGCTTGGTATCAAGGAGGGTCGCATGCCCGAGAGCAAGCCCGGCTTCGTGCGCGTGAGCTTGCACTACACGCACACCGAGCAAGACGTGCTATATCTAGTTGGCGCGATAAAATCCTGTATCAAAAAGCACCGCGATCTCTGGGGCGAGGAAAAGGCGATGTACGAGATGTTCGGCGGGAAAATTTAAATTTAAGCGGGTTAAAATTCGGCTCGCGAAAAGGTCAAATTTGAAATTTTACGCCGTAAAGATACGGGTTTTGGCGGTCAAATTTGATTAAATTTAAAAACTGAAAAGAGTAAATTTAAGTAAAGGAAAAGGGCGCAAAGCGCGCCCTAATCACGCGAATTTAAGCTCTAAATTTAACCCAAATTTGCGCGTAAAAAAATTAGTTCTTGCGAGTATTCGCATCAGGCGTGAAAAGCGGCTTATCTAGCAGCTTAAAGTCGCCGATAAATTTCTGACCCTCTTCGCTAGTCGCCCACTCGATAAATTTATTCGCGTTTTCGATGTCGGCCTTAGCGCAGTGCTTCGGATTTACCGCGATTAGCGAGTAGAAGTTCTTTAGGTCGTTGTCGCCCTCGTTGATGATGACCATCTCAGGATGACCTTTTTGGTTTGCTTCATATTTAATGTAAGTACCGCGGTCAGTAAATGTAACGCCTTTTTGCTCAGCAGCAGCATTTATCGTAGCTAGCATGC
>CAUQMN010000235.1:0-3231 GCA_963518765.1 uncultured Campylobacter sp. | reverse complement strand
GGTTTTGACAGTGCCGTATCGCTAAGCGCGGCGTTTATGGACGATAAATTCTATCTCTTTTTAAACGGTGCAAAAAACCGTTTTGAAAGTTCACTATTAGACCCGCCGCTAAGCCTTTCTGATGCACAAGCCATAAAAGACGAGATATTGCGGCTATTACGCGTCATAGATGAGTTAAATTTGAGCCTTGACGTTTATAAATAATTTTGCTTGGACGGTAAATTTTGCCGATTACGAGCTTAAAATTTGACCGTAAATTTGCTCAGAAATTTAAATATAGCGCGAATTAAATGCGCAAAACTTCGCAACGCCACACAAAGTCGGTCGCTCGTAGCGAAGCCTATTTTCAAATTTAACGGCACTAATCTAAAATAAATACAGCCGACACTCGCTCGTAAATTTGAGCCAAATTTACAAAATATCCCTCTGCCCTTTTGCGTTCATCGGACTTAGCACGCCCATTTGCTCCATCTGTTCGATGATCGTAGCGGCGCGGTTGTAGCCGATTTTTAGGCGGCGTTGCAGGTAGCTGATCGAGGTTTTTTGCTCGCTTAGCACGATCTCTTTAGCCTCTTCATATAGCTCGTCTAGCTCGCCAGCTACGGCGCCGGAGCCTGTGCCCGCACCGCCGCTAGCGCCCTCCTCGGCTAAAAATCTCTCGTCATAGACCACCTCTTGCTGCGCTTTTAGGAAATTTACGATCGTGTCGATCTCCTTTTCGCTAGCAAACGGCGCATGCAGTCTGATGACGCCTGGGCTTCCAGGAGGCGTAAATAGCATATCGCCGCGTCCAAGCAAGCTCTCCGCACCCATTTGATCTAGTATCACCTTGCTATCTATACGCTGGCCGACGCGGTAGCTGATGCGGCTAGGCAAATTTGCCTTTATGAGCCCCGTCACGACGTCCACGCTCGGGCGCTGGGTGGCTACGATGAGATGTATGCCGCTAGCTCTGGCCATCTGCGCCAGGCGCCCGATGTATAGCTCCACGTCCTTGCCGCTTGTCATCATGAGATCGGCTAGCTCGTCGATAATAACAACGATGTAGGGAAACTGCTCGCCACCTTCTTCTTTCATCTTTTCGTTGTAGCTTTCGATGTTTTTGGTGTGCGTGTGGCTCATTATCTTGTAGCGGCGCTCCATCTCGGCGACCATATTTGATAGCGCGGTGATCGCCTGCTTAGCCTGCGTGATGACGGGCGTTAGCAGGTGCGGGATGTCGTTATAGATACTAAATTCCAGCATCTTTGGATCTATCATCATCAGGCGCAGCGTCTGCGGACTGTTGCGATATAGCAGGCTTAGCAGCATCGCGTTTATGCCTACGCTCTTACCCGAGCCCGTCGTTCCAGCGATTAGCAGGTGGGGCAGCTTTTTTAGATCGGTGATAAAGGGCGCGCCGACGATATCCTTGCCTAGCGCGATAGTTAGCGGACTGCTCGAGTTTTTAAAGACCTCGCTATCTAAAATTTCTTTTAGGTAGATGGTTTCGATATTTTGGTTAGGCACCTCGATGCCTACGACGTCCTTGCCCGGTATGGGCGCTTGGATACGTATAGTCTGCGCGCGTAAAGCCATAGCTAGATCGTCTTGCAGGGTTAAAATTTTACTCACTTTGATATGCGGCGCGGGGCGAAACTCAAACGTCGTAACGATCGGCCCCGTATAGGTGCGCACGACGTCGCCGTCTATTTTAAATTTACGCAGTTTATCGAGCAGATCGGATATCTTTTGATCGATTTCGGCTTCGTTTACGCTGTTTGAGCGCCTCGGCGGATCGGCTAAAAATTTAAGCGGCGGCAACGCAAAATCCTTAGGCTTTTCGACCTTGCCTTTTTCGATTTGTTCAAGCAGTTTTTTATTTTCGGCGACTTCGTTTAGGATCTCGACGCCGTTTATAGTAACCGCCCCCGTCTCGTTAGCTTCTAAATTTAACTCGCCTTCATCTGATTCGTCTGATTCGTCGTTACCGAAATCTTGCGCTTCATCTTCTAAATTTTCATTATTTTCATCGCTTAAATTCGCCTCGTTCGTTACTTTTTGCTTCTTGATTCGTTTAGGTTTTTTTTGCGATTTAGGCTTAAGCTCGGCCGCGTTTTCAAATTTATATTCGTTGGCGCTAGGTTCTACAAAGGCCTTTTTTAGGATAGCTAAGATGTTATCTTGCGCGATGAGACCAAAGCTGAGCACAAAAAGCATCACGATAAAGACCCACATACCTATCACGCCGATAACGTCTTTTAGCGCCTCGTTTGCGCTATTTGCGACTAGTCCGCCGTAAATAGCATTTGAGCCTGATTGAAACATCAAAAACGCCAAAAAAAGAAGCGCCGCTCCGAGCGCGGTTTGGGCGAATTTCGCGTCAAAGCCGTCAAAATATTTGTAAATATAATACGCAAAAAATATAAAAACAAACGGATAAACGTAAGCTATAAAACCAAAAAGCTTGAAGTTCCAAAGCCCGATCGCGTTGCCGAGGCTCCCGACGAAATTTGCCGCAGGCGCGATGGTGGCGATCCCGAAAAATATCAAAAAACAAACGACTATAACTAAAACCGATTCTCTTAAAATGGCGCGTCCTTTAAATTCGGTAAATTTAAATTTGCGGGAGGGCTAATTTTAGAGCCGAATTTATCAAATTTGACTCCATTTTCGCTCCGCCCGCTTTGATAACGAAACTTTAATAAAACGGTAGATTATAGCGAGTTTTTACATATAGTTTAATAACGAAAGCTGGTTTATCTTAGCAACAGACTGCAACATCGCCTGATACGACATCATTTTTTGCATGAGATTCATATAGGTTTCGCCGTAGTCGGCATTCGTGATATCGGCTTTGACGGTTTTTACGTTTACTTCCATGACGCTAGCGTGCGTGTTGGTTTGCGTTAGCGTATTTGTTTGATTGCCCACTTTAGTATGGATTTTATTTACGTGATCGGCGATATGATCTAGTCTCTCGATCGCGCCTTGGATACCGGAGTTACGCGGATGCTCGCCCTGGCTATCGGCGCGGTACTGACCGCTCCTAACAGCCTCTATCATCCTATCTAAATCCGCAAAAATATCCACGCTCGGGCTATCTATCTCAACGCCGTTGTTGGCCGAAAAGCTCCACAGCGAACCCTTGCCCTGGGATGTAGCCGGCGTAGCTCCGGTGCTGTCTCCGGCAAATTTATCGGCATTTACCTCATCGTATATGCCTACTTTTATCGGAGTGACGGCGTTTTG
>CAUQMN010000234.1:0-3232 GCA_963518765.1 uncultured Campylobacter sp. | reverse complement strand
CGCATCTGGAAGTACTTCGTGTAAATAGGATAGTTCTACTAGATCGTTGACGTAACAAAAGAGGCGGTAGCGGGCAATGAAAGCTGCCTTTTTGTCACGATGAACATAAATCGCGGCGAAAATATCATAATAGAAAATGTAAATTTAGTTGGCGCAAAGCTTTTTGATTATGACGACGTGGAGCCTGTGGTAGCGAACAAAGAGCGCGAATTTATGGGCTGGATGTGGGGCAGAAACGACGGCAAGGTTAAGCTTTTTGAGCTACCGAACGATCCTGCAAGAATCCAAGATAAATACTACCAAAAAGGCTACCTAGACGCCACCGTCTCAAATCCGTATCTAAACGCTTATATGGATAACTACACCGCAGACCTCACCTACTACGTGACCGAGGGCGAGCAGTATAGAGTATCTAGCGTAGATATCGAGGCGCCTGAGTTTTTGGAGCTTGATAAAGAGAAAATTTTAAAAGACTTTAGGCTAGAAAGTGGCGACGTGATGAACTCCGCTCGCCTAAGACAAGATATGAAAAAGCTCGACGATATGGTAGCGGATAAGGGCTATGCGTTTGTAAGGATAAATCCAAAAACCGAGAAAAACGTCGAGGACAGAACCGTTAGTATCGTCTATGAGGTCGTGCCTGACGAAAAAGTATATATAAGAAACGTGCAAATTTCAGGTAACGACAGAACCGTGGATAGGGTCGTTAGACGCGAACTATATCTCACGGAGGGAAATTTATACAGTAGAACCGACCTGCAAGACAGTAAGGACGCGCTAAAGCGAACGAGCTACTTTGACGAGGTCGAGATCGAGGAACAGCGCGTCGGAGCAAACCAAGTCGATCTGCTCGTAAAAGTAAAAGAGGCTTCCACTGGCTCTATCAGCGGCGGTATCGGCTACGGCAGCTCGGACGGTTTGCTACTTAACGCGAGCGTGTCGGATACGAACGTATTTGGTAGCGGTATGAAGGGCGTCATAAGCGTGGATAGGAGCGACAACGAGCTCTCCGGCCAGATAGGTCTAACCAACCCGCGCCTTTTTGATAGCGAATATAGCCTGGGCGGAACGCTATACGCTAACGACTACGACTGGAACAACTATGACGAGAAATCATACGGCCTAAATTTGGTACTAGGCAGAAAACTAACTAGAAATTTAAGCGCGTCTTTAGGCTACGTCATCGAGCAAAGCCGTATCAGCGGGCTTAGCGACGTGCTAAAAAGCGTCGGCTATAAAGACGGCAAAAGTATCAAAAGCTCGCTCATACCGTCTATCACCTATAACAGCACGGATGATTATTACCTGCCTCGCACCGGTATCATCGCAAGCACTAGCCTAGAGTTTGCGGGCGTGGGCGGAGATGAGAAATTTTTAAAGAGTAGAACGAATTTCAACTGGTATCAGGGCATCAGAGAGTGGGTAGACTACGACCTTATTTTCAGATTTAAATCAAGCTTCGGTAAAATTTGGGATCGCGGCTGGGTGCCTATCAACGAGAGACTATATCTAGGCGGCATCAGAAATCTACGCGGATTTGAGAGTAGAACCGTCTCTCCTAAAGTCAAAGTCTCTAGCGGCAGCTGGTATGAGACGGGCGGCGATATGTCGTTTAATAGCTCGGCCGAGCTTAGTTTCCCGCTAATAGAGCGCGTAAAGATGCGCGGCGTGCTGTTCTTTGACTACGGCGTGATCCACGGCAAGATCGCAAACGTCACGGCTCCGGGCATCGTAGATCATATCGACGGACGCATCAGCAGATACAGCGCGGGCGCCGGTATCGAGTGGGTAACGCCTATGGGACCGCTTCAGCTAATCTTTGCTAAACCGCTCAAAAAGCAAGACGGCGACGATACGAGCACGTTTGAATTTACTATCGGACAACGCTTCTAAATTTACGCGGGCGCTTGGCTTTGCCTCTCGTCCGCCTCTTTTCCTTGTTTTATAAATTAAACTCGGCTAATCGGGAGTTTTGCTCTCCATCGCTTTTTGCGCTTGACTTATAGGCGGGTACCCTGCGCGGTCGCTATTTTTAAACTTCAAATTTTATATTTTCGCATTAAATTTTATGCTTACACGTAAAACTCGATCTGCAAAGATGTAAAACCGTATCGCCGATCCCGCTTTTTAAGTTTGTTAAATTTACTTTGGATGCCGCCCCTTTGAGCCTCTATGCTCGCGGCTAAATTTCTTGGTTGCGCTTGGATTTTTACTTGGACGTAGCGACTAAATTTAGGTCGTGTTTGTTACCGTTTTTGAAGTAGTCGTCAAATTTGGCAAGCGCAGCGTAAAAAACAAACTAAAACGTCGGCGCATATAAAGCCAAAAAAGTAAATGCAAAAAGCCGCCAGAGTAAATTTGAGAGTTTTAAATTTATGCGAATTTTAAAAAACTAGCTAGCTAAGCCCGCCCGATTCGCAAAAGCGGTAAAATAGCGCAAAATTAAAAACAAAACGAGAGCGGCGTATCTTTGGTTTTGACGCTGCAGGCGTAAATTTGCGCTTTATCGCGCTTATTTAGCAAGGTTTTATATAAAGCATTTTGCTAGCCCATTAAAAGTCGAACTCGGACCGAATTTGAGCGTAAATTTAGTTTGCGGCAACCACGAGTGCAAATATCGCAAAAGCTAAATCACCATCGATAAAAGGCTTACAAATTTAAACGCGAGGGTTGGCAACCGCCTCATAAATTTGGGCGCTAAATCAAGCTTTGAAGTGATAAATAAAGCAAATCAAGGCTATTATGTTTTAAATCGCCTAAATTTAGATAAACTAGCGCGGGTAAAATTTGCGCTAAAAATCTAAATTTAAACGCGATTTTAAAGCACAAAAAGACTAAAGATAATCGCTCGAATTTACCTGCAAAAAGCCGTCATACTCGGTAAATCTTACGCAACTTTACGGGCGTTAAGAAGGTTGCATTGATCCTTAAAGGCGTAATCCAAAATGCTAGCCTTAGGCGTCTAATGACGCAAGCGGCCAAATCCTATCTGTCGTAAAATTTGCTAAGCACGCTGCCGCTAATATCCCTGCGCTCCCCGTCTTCTATCATCACAGCTTTACGATCTACATCGACGGTTTTATCTGTGTTTATGATAAATTTAATCTCATACGAACGCGAACCGATTTTCTTTGGCATATCGCCGAAAAATATAGGCTTTGGCGGACGCTGCGAGTCAAGCGCAGCCCACTGAAACTGATTTACGAAAGTATCAAACATAAAAGATTTTCCG
>CAUQMN010000233.1:0-3238 GCA_963518765.1 uncultured Campylobacter sp. | reverse complement strand
CACGTATAGTCTGCTCGTCCGTGCTTCCTCCGCCTCCGGTCGCGGGAACTTTTTTCTCCTCTTTTTTATCGGCGGGTTTTGCGGGAGCGGGTTTTGGAGCCGGAGCCGAATTTGAGGGAGCGGCAGCTTGCGGCGCGGCCGGTGCGGCAGGCTTTGGCGCTTCGCCTCCGGTTGCTTTTTGAGCGCGCCTTGCTTGATCCTCGGCTTTTCTTATTTTTAGCAGTCTTTCTATCTCGGCTTCTACCTCATCATCGCTTAAATTTGACAAATTTTCATCGCTAACGGGTTCGGGCTCAGGCTCTTTTGGCGCCTCCGCTACCGGCTCGGGCTCTACGGGAGCCGGATTGCTAGCAGCAGCGCTCGGAGCTTCGCCTTCGGATATCGCGGTTAGTCTTTTGCAGATATCTTCTATATCGATGCCCACATCCGTGTCGTTACCGCTATCTCTGATGCCGTGCAGCAGTCCTTTCATCATATCCACGGACTCTAGCACCACGTCCATTATGTCCGGAGTTATTTTTAGCTCGTCGCGGCGGGCTTTGTTTAGTACGTCCTCCATGTGGTGGGTGAGCTTAGTAAGTATGTCGAAATTTAAAAAGCTTGATGATCCTTTAACCGTATGCGCGACGCGGAAAATTCTATTTAAAAGCTCTAAATCCTCGGGATTTGACTCAAGCTCTATAAGGTCATGGTCTATTTGTTCTACTAGTTCGAAGGCTTCGACCAGGAAGTCTTCCATTATTTCTTTCATATCGTCCATGATTTCCCCCTTATTTCTTGTGCGCCTCGATTACTCGAAGCACCTCGTTATAAAATAGCGTCGCATCAAATTTGGTCAGATACGCCGCAGCTCCCGCTTCCCTACTTTGAGCTTCGCTGTAGTCGTTGCTTAAAGACGAGTTAAATATAATAGGAATTCCCGCGTACCTAGGATCGTCTTTTATCGTCGAGGCAAATCGGTATCCATCCATCTGCGGCATCTCTATATCGCTTAATATAACCCTTAAAAAATTGCTTAGCTTATCGCCGTACATCTCGTAAAGATCCTCCATCCTAGCAAGCCCCTCTACGCCGTCTTTTGCCTCTACCACTTTTAGCCCCATTTTTTCTAGCGTGTCTTTTACGAGCTTTCTAGCCGTCGAGCTATCGTCTAGCACTAGCGCCAGACCGCTTAAAAGCTTACTTTGATCGATTTCGACCTCTATTTTTGGACTATAGATACCAAGCTCTTCTACTACGCTTTCAAGATCTAGTATGAGCAAAACTTCGTCGTTTTCGATGCGAGTTACGCCCGTTATTTTACCTTTATCTAGCGTCCCGGCATTTGAAGCAAAGGTCGCTGCCTCGATATCCGCCCAGCTTATACGCCTAATGCGTTTTGCCTCATGGACGATAAAACCTATCAAAATTTCGCTAAATTCGGCGATGATTACGCGAGGCTTGATCGCCGCGTCTTTGGGCTCATTTATCTGCATCCATTTGGCTAAATTTATCACGGGTATCACGACCCCGCGTAAATCAAAAATCCCCTCGATATACTCGGGTACTCCGGGGAGTTCGGTTAAATTCGGCATTTTGATGATTTCGCGCACCTTTGCGACATTGACGCCGTATATGCCCTCATATACCTTGTCGCCTGATTGTTTAAAGATACGAAAATCAACAAGCTCCATCTCGTTTGAACCGGTTTTTAGTTCACCGTTGTTAAGCATTTTAAACCTTTACGCTCTTTCGAGCAAACTTGATATTTGGCGCGTATTCTACTATAAAATAGCTTTGCTCGCATGCAAAAGACGGCACGTTTACATATTTTTGAGAACCAAGCTCAAAAATATCTCCTTGATGATAGTGCCCTTCGATGACGATATCAGCCTTACAAAGGCCGTTATACCGATATACTTTAGCTTCGGCTAGCTCTTTAAAATTAGGGATTTTATAGTCTAAAATTTTTCGTTTAAGCTTATTTAAAATTCGTTTTGAGAGTCTAAAATTTAAAAATTTATCGAAAAAATTCATCGTCTTTAAAAAAATTTTGATGCGTAAAAATCTCAAAGCGTATTTTGAAACCAAAGGCAAAAATATATCTCCGTGCGCGATAAAAACGCATTTTTGGCACTTTGAAGCAAATTTAACCGGCTGCGCGCCGATAGGGTAGGTTTTGACGTTTTTAAAAAGCGGGGCGAGATTAAAATCGTGATTTCCCTCAAAATAATAAATTTCCGTTTTTTCGCTTATCTCGTTTATGACGTCGATATAAGGCTCGTAAAATTTGACGAAAAACTCGCACTGCGCGGCTAAAAAATCAAACATATCGCCCATCAAAAACAGCTGCGGCGTCTTTATCTCACCGCTTTTTAACGCGTATAAAAACCGTAGGAAATTTTTACGGTTTTCGTTTTCATGCGAGTCGGCGATAAATATCGCTCCCTCTTTTATAACGATTTGCTCAGGCATAAAATTTTGCTTTTTTAAGCGTTAAATTCGCAGCCGCAAACCTAAAGTCGCGCGAATTTAGCAAGGCAAATTTTGCTAAAGCTATTTTTAAAAATTTAGCGCTCGGCAAACCCGAGATTTTAAAACCTGCCCTCAAATTTAAAGGCGGTAAAATCTGCACCAAATCAAATTTACTCGCTAATTTAACCGCAAGTTTGGCGGTATTTGCCGCATTTAGGGTTTTTTTGTTTAACCTAAAAACGGCCACAAAACTATCCGCCCCGCGAATAAATTTGAGACTAACCGCCCCCGCAAACTCTCTCATCAGTCCTCAAATTTTATCGGTTTATAGCTAACAGATACGATTTCTACGTCGCTTCTACCGTTTGGTAAATTTAGCGCGACCTCGTCGCCCTCGCTCTTGCCGATTAGCTGTTTGGCTAGAGGCGAGTTTATAGAGATTAGACCGCGCTCTAGGCTGCTCTCCGGCGTACCCACTAGCGTGTAGGTCTTTTCTAGCTCGGTTTCTACGTCCATGATGACGACTGTTGAGCCGAATTTTACCTTATCGTGCTCGTACTGGGCAGGGTCGATTACCTTAGCGCGGCTTACTATGTCGCTAAGCTCGGCGATACGGCTTTCTATAAACGCCTGCTTTTCGCGTGCGGCGTGGTATTCGGCATTTTCTTTTAGGTCGCCGTGACTGCGCGCGATGTCGATTTCTTCGACGATATTGGGCCTTTCGACCGTCTTTAGGTTTTTTAGTTCGTTCGTGATTTTTTCATACCCGAAAAGCGTCATAGGT
>CAUQMN010000232.1:0-3243 GCA_963518765.1 uncultured Campylobacter sp. | reverse complement strand
TGATGGACGGGCATTTCGTGCCAAATTTAACCATCGGCCCCGTCGTAGTAAATGCCGTCGCAAAAGCCGCTACAAAGCCGCTGGATATACACCTAATGGTTCAAAACAACACCTTTTTCGCCGATCTTTTTTTACCTCTGAAGCCTAAATTTTTAAGCTTTCACATCGAGGAGGAAAAGCATCCTTTGCGTCTAATCGATCACATCCGTAGCCACGGCACGGGGCCTGCAATCGTACTAAACCCGCATACTCCGGTCTGGGCGATCGAGCACATCGTAAACGAGGTCGACATGGTGCTTTTAATGAGCGTAAATCCTGGCTTTGGCGGGCAAAAATTTATCCCTTCGGTACTTGAAAAAGCTCGCAGTCTACGCGAAATGATCGAGCGTAAAAACGCAAAATGCATGATCGAGGTAGACGGCGGCGTGACGGGACTAAACGTCGCGCAGCTCGACGAAGCGGGCGTAGATATCGTCGTGGCGGGCAGTTATATATTTTCGTCAAATTCATACGAGCACTCGATCCGCTCTCTAAAGCTCGAGTTTTGAACCAAGATTTCGAAGCCCTACTCGCCGTCATCGCCAAACGAAACATAGCCTACGCGGACTTTGTCGCTGCGACCAAGCAAATGGACGAATACTCCGAGCTTTTTGATGTTCGCGACGTGCAGATGTGGCGCGCGCTGGGGCTTGATATAACCCGTACCGCAAAAAACCAAATCGAGCTAAAAACTCGTCGCAAAGAGATAAAAGATCAAATTTTTTGCGTCGTAGATATAGAAACTAGCGGCGGCATAAATAGCGGCCAGATCATCGAAATCGGTGCGCTAAAGCTACAAAACGGCGAAATAATCGGCAAATTTGAAACATTCGTGTACGCGCCATACGTCCCGGAAAATATCAGCGAACTAACGGGAATCACCGCAGAACACCTAAAAAACGCACCCAGCCTAGCCTTCGTCATGGAGCAGTTTAAGGTTTTTCTGGGTCAAAGCGTTTTTGTGGCGCACAACGTTCACTTTGACTACGGATTTATCAGCGCGACGCTAGAAGCGCTGGGATACGGCGAGCTACTAAACCGCAAGCTCTGCACGATCGATCTAGCCCGCCGCACCATCGCCTCGCCAAAATACGGTCTAGGAACGCTAAAAGAAATTTTAGGCATCGACAATACCCACCACAGAGCCCTAAGCGACGCTATCGCGGCGGCTGAAATTTTTAAATATTCACTGCAAAAGCTTCCTAGCGAGGTAAAAACGGTCGAGGATCTAATAGAATTTAGTAAATCGGCTAAAACGATAAATCGACTAAAACCCCAAACTCCAAGCTTGCCGCATCTCATGGACGATAATCCGTAAAACCGCAAAAACGCGAAATTTTGCGCGTAAAGCCTCGGCTTAAAAACTCGGTTTTGGTACGTTTTTACGTTAAAGTCCATTAAATTTGATAATAACCGACAAAACGGCTTTAAATTTAATCGCGACAAAAAATGTCTATAAGGCAAAATTTTACGCCGACTAGATAAATCCCGCGAGCTGCAAGCAAGGCGGAATTTGCCGCTCTAGCAATAAAATCTCCGCCAAAGCAAGACTTGATGCGATGCCTAATTTTTAAAATCAGGCGGTAAAATTTGATTAAATTTAGCAAGCCTTTTTGCCTAAATTTTAATAGTGCGAGAAATTTTTGCTTGGCAGGAGGCCTAAGCAGATAAAATCCGAATTTATATAGCAAAAATTACCAGCCAAAAATTTTATCGCTCAAAAACGCTCCGCTTCTAAACGCCCTTGCCGTTTGCTAAAATCAAAAACAAACTCGCTAAATTTATAAAAATTTACGCTTATCAAACCAAGCGGCGGCCGACGCTGTCTTCAAATTTAGCCAAGTCTACCGGCGCGATGAGCTTATCTTGGCGTACCGTAAGCCTAAAAACGGTTTTAAGGTGCAAAAACGATTATTTATGAATAAAAACGACTAGCCGCCGCACCAAAAATACGGCAAAACGCACGTAAAAAAAGGGATGCAAAATAAAAGCTCATAAAATGTTATAAATTTAGGATAAAAAGCAAAAATTTAATTTTTAAATTTTAAGATCAAGCTAAAAATGAGCTAGATTATAAAAATACAGACCAGGGTAAATTTATTTATTCGCCGACTCGCTCGCCGTTTATGCGTACTATCCTAGCGGGGATGCCTACGACCGTAGCGTTATCCGGCACGTTTTTTAGTACGACTGAGTTTGCGCCGATTTTGGCGTTTTCGCCGATTAGGATATTTCCCAGCACTTTTGCTCCGGCTGCTATCGTGACGCCGTTTTTTACGGTCGGATGGCGCTTGCAGCGTTCCTTACCCGTGCCGCCTAACGTCACTTGATGATATATCAGCACGTCATCGCCCACCTCTGCAGTCTCGCCGATAACTACGCCCATGCCGTGATCGATAAACAGCCGTCTGCCGATCTTAGCGCCAGGATGTATCTCGATACCGGTTAAAAATCGCGAAATTTGCGAGACGAAACGCGCTAAAAAACGTAAATTTTTAACATACAAAAAGTGCGCTACTCTATGAAAAACGACGGCGTGGATGCCAGGAGTGTTTATGAGGATGGCCCCGTAGCAGCACGAGGCCACCGAGGGGTCTTTCTCGCGTACGGTCGCGACTAGCTCGTTTAGCTCAGCGATAAAGCCCAACTCACGCCTCGTAAAGCGCGGTGCTAAGGTATCTCTCGCCGTTATCCGGAGCTACGAAAAGCACCTTTTTGCCCTTGCCTAGCCTCTTTGCGACCTTTATCGCCGCAGCCAAAGCCGCACCGCCTGAAATGCCTAACAGCACGCCCTCTTCTTTTGCCAGCTTCCTAGCGGCGTCAAAAGCCTCGTCGTTTTCCACGCGCTCTATCTCGTCGATATAAGAGGTATCAAGAGTAGCCGGGATAAAGCCAGCGCCTATGCCTTGGATCTTGTGCGGTCCCGGTTTTTCGCCAGAAATCACGGCAGAGTCGTTTGGCTCGACGGCTATGATTTTAGTGTTATATCCGTTTGCCTTTAGCGCTTTAGCTACGCCGCTTAGCGTGCCGCCGGTACCTACGCCGGAAACAAAAGCGTCAAGCTCCTTAAAGTCGTCTATTATCTCTTTTGCAGTCGTTAGCTCGTGAGCCTGCGGGTTAAATTTATTCTCAAACTGACTTAGCATGACGTAGCCTTTTTCGCGTACGAGTTCGTTTGCCTTTTCGATCGCGCCTTTCATGCCC
>CAUQMN010000231.1:0-3244 GCA_963518765.1 uncultured Campylobacter sp. | reverse complement strand
CTACGCCTCGTAGCTGCAAAAGCTCGCGCAGAGCAAAATACTCCTCTATCCTATCTTTTGGCCTCTCAAGCCCGTAGTGATCGGCGTTTAGCTGCTTTGTGACCTCTTGCACGCTTAGTTTTTTGTTCGCCAGGTTTTCAAACGGCACCTCTACGACCCAGTCGAGGTAGCTTTGCGTCGTGTTGGCGTCGGCGGAGTCAGGATGCATGCGCGATAGTTTGTCGATTTGCTTTTTTATCTCCTTATACGCGTCCTCGCCCATAAATTTTTTCTTAGCTTCTAGTTTTTTGCGGTACTCCTCGATCTCCTCCTCGCGGCTCGTGTCGGAGCCGAGCTCTTGCTGGATCTGCTTTAGCTGCTCTTTTAGAAAATACTCCTTATTTACCTTATCGATCCTTGAGTGGACTTTGTTTTTTATCTCGCGTTGAAGTTTGTTCGCCTCGATCTCCTCGATGACGTAGTCGATGAGTTTTAGTAGCTTTTGCTCCAAATTTTCCTCGATAAAAAACTCGTACGCCGTTTTTTTCTTTAGTCTTAGCGAGCTTAAAATCAGATCGCAAACGCGGCTAGGTTCGGCGCTCTCTTCTATCGTTTTTAAAAGATCGGGCGGGAAAAAGTGGCTAAGCGCGGCCAGATCTCGCACCTTTTCGCGAAGCACCGTTAGTAGCGCGTCGCTTTTAGTATTTTCGGGTCTTTTTTCGTGTAGCACGTCTACGACCGCTCGCAGCGGCTTTTGACCTACTTTTGAGACTATGCGACCCTTGCTCGTACCTTGAAATAAAATTTTTACCCTGCCGTCTGGTAGCGGCACTCGCCTCATTACGGTGCCTATGACGCCGGCGTCGTAGATTGAGTCAAATTCTCGTGCGCCTTCGTTTTGCGCTTTCGTCGGTACGACTAGGATGGGACTCTGCGACTCGAGGGCCAAATTTAGTGCCTCGATATTTTCCTCGTCGCTCAAAAAAAGCGGCGTGATCATAAATGGATATAAAAACAGCTCGTCCTCGACGATAACGGGTAGCTGGGCGGGGAACATTTTTGATTCGTAAATTTGCAAATTTAGCTCCTACTCAAACATTTTTCTATACCAAGGAAGCTGCGGAAGCACGATATTTGCGTCGTTTAGAGGCGAGGCTTGCACCTTTTCTTTATAAATTTGCGCCGACTCGTCTCTGCCCGTACGCTCATAAAGATCTGCTATCTGCACGTCTAGGTTGTAGATAGCGAGTTTAAATTTAACCAGCATAGTTTCTATCAGCGGACGATACTGCGTGTTTGGGTAGACGTAGAGAAATTTTTCTATCTCGGCGATACTGTCTTGCATTAGCTTTTGGTTGCGATTGGGTTGCGAGAACGAGTCAAAATTCGCCTTTATCTTCAAATACTGCGCAAATTCGCTCCTAGGGCCGCTATCGCCGTATCTTTTAAGGTATTCGTCCAGGTAATAATTCGCCATCAGATACTCTTCGTCGTTGGCGTGAGCTTGGGCAAGGATTAGTAAAATTTGCTCCAAAAGCGGGCTAGCTACGTGCTCGCTAGACATCGCCGTGTAGTGCTTATCGGCGCTTTCTAGGTCGCGATTTTTTATATCGCCGATGATCTCGGAGTACCACTGATCCGGCGTTAGATTATAAAGCTCCGTATATTTGTCGGCACAACCGCCGATTAAACCAACAAAAAACACCGCAGATAAAAATTTGATCAAATTTTTCATACGTTCCCTTAAATTTAAATTTTTCAGACGGTTTATTTTACCATTGTTTTTGTTGCTTTTGGGTAAATTTCGGTTTTATTTATGCTTAAAAATAGAAAAATTTGGGTACAATTGCCTAAAAAGTAAATGTATAATTAAGGAGACGTATATGGTTTTTCAGGTTAAAAGCCCTATTTTGGGCTTTGAACATATCAAAAGCTACGAGCTAAAAGAGCTTGATCAATTTTTCGTAAAGCTTCAAAGCAAGGACGATGAGACGTCTTTTACCGCGATAAACCCATACGCTTTGAGAAATTACGAATTTGAAATACCTACGTACTATCAGGAGCTAATGGATATAAACGATCAAAGCGAGCTAAGGATTTACAATATCATGGTAGTAAGCACTCCCATCGAGACTTCGACGGTAAATTTCATCGCCCCTATCGTTTGCAATATGACAAACATGACGCTTTCGCAGATAGTGCTTGATGCGTGGACATATCCGATGTATAAACAAGCCGAAAAAATTTCGGATTTTATAGAAAAAAATAATCTTTAAGGTTTTTTATGACCAGTAATTTTACAACTCTAAACAAAATGAGAAAGGGCTTTTCTTTAGTAGAATTAGTTCTTTCTATTCTTATAATCGCGGTAGTACTTCTTGCATTACCAAAGATTTTTACGACTTCGTCTCAAAGCAATAAGGCATCTATAATGCAATCTGCCATAGCCGACGCACAGGAGCTTCTTACTCTTATCTTGCGCGCGCCGTGGGGATGTCCGCATAACGATACGGTTAATAACATCATTTACGTTCCGGTTTTTAATTTCGGATCAACCCACACTTTTTATCAACTAAACGACAACATACCGTCAGACGGTAGAAGGCACTTTCATAACTGGGATCCCGACCATGATGCGCCGTGCGTCAGTATAGGAAATTTCACTATATCTTCAAGGATGCTTACTAGAACCTCGTCTTCTGTTGCTTCAAGGGCTGCTGCAAATGTAAGTTTTACAAATTTTAGCGGCAACACTGATAACAACATGCGCCGTATAGAAATAGAACTTGATGTTCAAGATGATAACAAAGATAAAAGTGAGCCCGAGAAAACAAAAATAAGAATATATGCCTTTGCGGCAAATACCGGCGATACGCCAACTCTACTAACTAGGAACTGGTAATGATGAGAAAAGCGTTTACTTTAGTGGAACTTATAGTTGTTATATTAATCGTCTCTTTTCTTGCGTATTTTGGTATCGACATAACTTTAAATACCTACAAAAACTATTTTAATACCAGGGCTATAAATTTAACCGAAACTCAAACTGAAATAGTATTGGATCAGATTATAAAAAGGCTCGAAAATAGGATCCCCGCATCAGTCATCAGCCGAGACCCTAGTACAACGGATACTTTTGTAAGGCTTAGCGAGAGATCGGCGGGTTCTGTAAGCGGAGATATGGATAATGTTTTAGAATGGATAACTTATAGTTACGAAAGCTTTCAGGTCGTAGGCTGGAGCGGCTTCATAGACATAGATGATC
>CAUQMN010000230.1:0-3245 GCA_963518765.1 uncultured Campylobacter sp. | reverse complement strand
AAATTTATAGCCAAAGGCTAAAAGCCGAATGCCGTCTCGCCGCTGCCGATTTTTACGACTTTGCCGTTTTGCGTCATCACGCCTAGGCCGTGCTCCATATCCCACGAGCAGCTAAACTCAAAGCCTATTTTTGCAGTTTTACCACTAAGTAAAATATAGATATTTTGTAGTTCCAAAAGCCTGCCAAGCTCTTGCGGCGCGCAGATATTTGGCATAAAATCATTCTTTGTCTCGCTCGGATAGTCGTAAATTTCTTGCCATTTTGGATAATTTTTAAAAATCTCGGTCAGAATTTCGTTTAAAATTTCCTCCTGATTTTGCCTTAAAAAATCAACCGCGTTTGAGTGCGTGCGGCTTGGTTTGTATACTTCATCGCCTTTTTTGTTTAGAAATGTGCAATAAAATTTTGCCCCTTGCTCTAAAATTTTACCGAAATGCTGGAGTTCTATCTCAAAGCCAAAATCGTCAAATTCATCTTCACCATACTCTTCTTCTATAAAATCAGGCAAAATTTCGGGATTTGCAAGATAATCTTTAAAAAATTTAGCGATGCGTTCGTCTCCGGCAAAGACATAGTCCCTGTCCGCGTCGTAGCTTTTGTGCAGATATTTTATCGCCGCTTCTTTTTGACCGCAGGCTAGACAGCGCTCGCCTCTATAATAGTCTTTCACGTAGGACGGTCTATCTTTTGCCTTATCGCACCTATACATCTCATCGATCCAGCGCAGGACGCTTGCGTAGTCTTTCAGCTCTTCGTACTCGTTTATCATACGGTGTGCGTAGATGTATGCGTCGTAGATTTTGTACTTTTCCTCGTCTGCTTCCGCCCATTTTGTTTCTATAAAATCCACGATTTGCGCTTTTGTTATCTTTGATTTTTTAAGTAGCGATTTGCTTAAAAATACGTCGATTTCGTCCATTATTTTTTGCGCGTTCATTGTTACTCCGTTATAAATTTCCTACCGATCTGCCTTACGATCTGAAAATAATCGCCGAATTTTTCCTCGACTTTTTTGAAATTTTTTATCTTATACATATCCTTTTTATCGCGATGACAGAGTATCAAATAAGTCGTAAAGTGTAAAATATCTAAAATTTCGGCACGCAAATTTTTATCTTCTATCTTGGTTTCTAGGCAGATTTTTAGGATTTTTTTGAAAATTTTCTTATCGAAATAGCAAAAATCATAGAGCAAAACGAAAAACGAGTCGTCGTTATTTCTGTCTGTCTGCTCTCTTAAAAATGCTATTTCATCGGTTGGATTTGTCATAAAAAACCGTCTTTATGATTAGACCGAGCCCCGCAAAAACCACAACGCAGACGAAAACTATCTGGGATATATCAAGTAGCGTCATTTTGACGTCTTGGCTAGCGTTTTGCCGCTTGTTTGGTTGTCGCGCTCTTTTAGCTGACCGCACGCCGCGCTGATGTCCAGGCCCTTGCTTTGTCTGATAGTGCAGGTCACGCCGTGATCGCGTAGGTACGTCTGAAATTCCTCCATATCGGCCGTGTTCGGGCGTCCGTACTCGCTGCCTTCGTGCGGATTAAAGTAGATCAAATTTACCTTCGCTTTGATACCGTGCAGCAGCGAAACGAGCTTTTTGGCGTCTTTTATACTCAAACATCACTCGCTTACGCATATCGATCGGGAAGCCCCTCACCGCCTCCATAACGGACTCGATTTTGTAGGCGTTATTTATCGGCATCAGTTTACTGCGAAGCTCGTTAGTAACGGCGTGCAAAGATATCGCTAACAGCACGCCCATATCCATCTCGCCGAGCTTTTTTATCTGGCTGCCTAACCCGCTCGTGCTAACGGTCTGGCGGCGCGGAGCGATAGCTAACCCGTCGTGTTCTTTTAAAATTTTTATAGCGTTAATAAAGTTTTCTATGTTATCTATCGGCTCGCCCATGCCCATATATACGACGTTTACGCGGCGTTCGTAGGGGATTTTATTTTCTCTTTTTATCCACAAAATTTGCCCTACGATCTCGCCCGGCGTTAGGTTTCTCGTTAGTCCGCTCTTGCCCGTTAGACAAAACGAACAGCCCATGCGGCAGCCAACCTGCGAACTAACGCAGATCGTATAACGAGCGTGACGCGCTATCTCGCCGTTTTCGTCGCTGAGCTCCTCTTTCATCGGCAGTAGTACGCTTTCTATCCGTAGTCCGTCTCTAAGCTCAAAAAGATATTTGATCGAGCCGTCGGAGCTCTGTTCAAATTTGACGCATTTTAGCGGATCGAGATAAAACTCCTGCGCCAAATTTGCGCGTAAATCCTTCGGCAAATTTAACATCTCGTCAAAACTCGTTGCGTTTTTTTTGTATAGCCATTCGAAAATTTGCTTTGCACGAAACGGCGGCGAGAGCTTTTCTTTTAGCTCGTCTAATGTAAAATCAAGCAAATTTTTCAAATGATTTCCTTTTGTTTTAGATATTTTTCGAGCTCATTTTTGGCTTGCTCGTGGTTTTTTATAAAATCTTCGTGTGCATTTTTATTGCAAAAATTCGTCGCTACGAATATGCCGTAAGACGGGATTTGAAATTTTTGCGCGACTTTAAGTACGGCAAAAAACTCCATATTTTCTAAAAAATATCCGCGATCAAAAAGCTTGTGAGCTAAATTCTGATCGGTCGTGATGAAATTTGATGAGTTAACCTTGCATGTTCCACGTGGAACAACAGAAGCAATTTCACCTTCTATCGGCGAATAGCTCTTGTTTTCTAGGCTTGAAATTTCGATGTTTGCCGCTAGCGAGCTCTCGTAAATTTCAAAAATCTGACCATCTTTGTAAAGTCCTGCCGAGCCTACGAAAATGATTTCGCTCGGTAGCGCATTTAAAATTTTATCCGGATTTTGAGAAGTTTTAGCGCTTTGCAAAATAGGCGAATCTATCAAATTTAGCCTCTCGTCAAGCTGCCCATTAGCCGTCAAATTTTGCTCGTATCTACCGCAACCATCAACCATAGCTCGCTTTTGCAAAAGCGCCGTCAAATTTATGCTCATATCCACTAGCCCGACGCCCATCGGTAGCGCGAAAGGAAATATCTCATTTCGTCCCGCTGAAATAATCACGCCCTGCCCTTTTGCGCGCTAAATTTGAACCTAAATTTCACAGCCTAACCTCGATGCCTTGCTCCCGCAAATATCTCTTAAGCGCCTTAATCTCGATCTCTCTAAAGTGAAAGATGGAGGCTGCCAAGCACGCGTCTGCGCCCGCTAAAAATGCGTCCTTAAAGTGCTC
>CAUQMN010000229.1:0-3255 GCA_963518765.1 uncultured Campylobacter sp. | reverse complement strand
GTCGCCGCCAACCGGATATCCGATCTCTTGCATAACGGCTTTAATCTCTTCGAGAGATTTTTTACCTAAATTTTTAAGCTCTTTTAGCTCGTTTTCATCCATTAAAGCAAGCTCGCCGATAAATCTAATTTCAGCTTTATCAAGGCAATTAGAACTTCTAGCGCTCAAATTGAGCTCTTCTATGCTTTGAAGTAACTTTGCGTGCTCACTACCTGAAGTTTGAGCATTTAAGCCCGCCGAAACGTCGATGTTTAAAACACCTTTAAATACCGACATCTGCTGATACATCGCCTCGATCGCGTGTTTAAACGCTTCGATTGCGCCCACTTGTCCGTCCGTCGTAACCGTGAAAATAATCTTCTCGTAGTCAGGGTTATCCTCAACAAGGACATTTTCCAGCTCGTAAACGGCTTTTTTAACAGGTGTAAAGAACGCATCAAGAGCTATATAACCCTCTTCGGTATTGTCTCTTATCTCTTCACTCGGGACGTATCCGATACCTTTTTGGATGATTACGGAAAATTTAAGCTCCGCGTCCTCGTTTATGGTCGCAAGATAGGCGTCAGGATTTACGATATCTACGATATCGCTTTTTAGATCGCGAGCTTTTATCTCTTTTGGACCCTTAAACGAATACTCGACCACCTCGCGCTCAGACTCGTTTTTTAGCTTAAAGCGGATGTTCTTTAAATTTATAATAAACTGCGCTACGTCCTCGAGCATGCCTCTCATCGAATCAAATTCGTGAGATACGCCCTCTATTTTGACGCTCGTAGCTGCAAATCCAACCGTACTGCTATATAAAAGTCGTCTTAGCGGATGAGCCAAAGTGACTGCATAGCCCGTTTCAAACGGATACGCGGTTATTCTGGCGACATTCTCGCTTATACTCTCTACTGAAATTTCGGTAGGCATATAGGCTGATGTGGTAATTTTTCTCATCGTTATACCCCTTATTATTTCGAATAAAGCTCTACTATGAATCTTTCCTCGACAGGAATGACGACTTCTTCCCTTTCCGGAGTTCTTGTGAAAATTCCGAATTTTTTATCTTTTTCGACGTCAACCCAAGCTACGATGCCGGTTTGCGCCGTAAGATCGATCGCGCGAACGATTTGTGGATTGTTTTTAGATTTCTCAGCAACTTCTACTTTAGAGCCTGGTTCCACTCTGTAAGATGGGATATCCACTCTCTTGCCATTTACTAAAATATGTCCGTGAGTAACTAGCTGACGAGCAAAGCGACGAGTCGTCGCAAAGCCCATTCTGTAAACTACGTTATCTAATCTTTGCTCTAAAAGCTGCACCAAAAGCGCACCGGTATTTCCCTCGCGGCGAGCGGCCTCTTGGAATAAGCGGCGAAATTGCTTCTCGCTAATGCCGTACATAAATTTAGCTTTTTGTTTTTCGCGAAGCTGCAAGCCGTATTCGCTTATCTTGCTTCTTCTTTGTCCGTGTTGCCCCGGAGCGTAAGGTCTTTTGTCAAGCGCGCTCTTACCTGCTAAGCGACGCTCGCCCTTTAGCGCCAAACTAACGCCGAGTCTTCTTTCTAATTTTTCAACGGGTCCTCTATATCTAGCCATAATAATTCTCCTAAATTTCTAATTATACGCGGCGGCGTTTCGGCGGTCTGCAACCATTATGCGGAAGCGGAGTTATATCTTTTAAAAACGTTACTTTTATACCCTCTACCGCGCCTACGCTCTTGACTGCGGTCTCTCTGCCGCTGCCAGGACCTTGTACTTTGATGCCTACTTCTTTTATACCGTGCTCTTTTGCTTTTGTTAAAGCGTCTTCTACTGCTTGTTGAGCCGCATAAGGAGTTGATTTTTTACTTCCTTTAAAGCCCAGTCCGCCGGCACTACTCCAAGCGATAGCATTTCCCATCTCGTCGGTAACCGTTACCATAGTGTTGTTAAAAGTCGCGCTTATATAAACGATACCTTTAGCGATACTTTTTCTTACAATTTTCTTTTTAACTACTTTTCTTTTTGCCATCGCTTATCCTTATTTCGTAGCAGCGCCGACTGTTTTGCGCTTGCCTTTTCTAGTTCTAGCGTTTGTTTTAGTCTTTTGACCGCGCACCGGAAGACCTTTTCTGTGTCTTAGACCGCGGTAGCTTCCTAGGTCCATAAGAGCCTTGATATCCATAGCGACGCTTTTTCTAAGGTCGCCTTCCACCACGTGATGCTCTTGGATCTCTTTGCGGATAGCCGCAGCTTCGTCTTCGGTTAGATCGTTTACTCTTTTATCGTAAGAAATTTTGGTAGCATCCAAAATTTGAAGAGATTTGTGAAGACCGATACCGTAAATATAGGTCAAACCGTATTCGATTCTCTTTTTCTTTGGTAAATCCACACCTGCAATACGTGCCATGCCTTATCCTTGTCTTTGTTTATGTTTTGGATTTTCGCAGATTATGCGAACTACGCCTTGGCGCTTGACAATTTTGCACTTGTCACACATCTTCTTTACAGAAGGACGAACTTTCATTCTAGTCTCCTAAAAATTTATTCCACTTTTAGGCTGCATCAGGTTTAACGAAATTTTAAACCAACTATTTTCAAAACAAGTGGTGGGCTTTGAAAACAATTCTTCATACAGCAATTTGTCGCAAAGGCCTGAGTATAGCTAAATTTAGCTTTTGACTTACTTATGTCGGTAAATTATCCTACCCTTATCCAGACTGTAAGGCGTTAGTTCCACCTTTACGCGGTCTCCAGGCATTATTTTTATATAATGCATCCTCATCTTGCCCGCAATATGACACAAAATCACGTGTTTGTTGTCGAGCTCGACTTTAAACGTCGCGTTTGGCAGCGCCTCGATGACGTTGCCGTCGATCTCTATGACGTCGTCTTTTGCCACTTAACTCCTTTTTGTTAAATTTACTTTCGCCGCTCGGCGGAAGTTTGAAATTAAAATTTTAACTCACCACAAATTAAAATTTTAAAATTTACAAGTCGCGCGAACGATTTGTAAATTTTAAAATTTTACGCTAGGCTTAAGATCTCCGCGCGCCCGTTTACGACTGCCATGCAGTGCTCATAGTGGCTGGTTCTTAGCCCGTCTTTGCTGGTTACTTTCCATTTGTCGTGGCCGATCACGGGAGTGCCGTCTTTTTGGCAGATCATCGGCTCCACGCAAAATACCATTCCGTTTTTGATTTTCGGCCCCGATTTTGGACTACCACCCTCTAAATAATTTAAAATTTGCGGATCTTCATGCGGGCGCCTACCGATGCCGTGACCGCAA
>CAUQMN010000228.1:0-3258 GCA_963518765.1 uncultured Campylobacter sp. | reverse complement strand
CCTGCAAAAACTAGCGCCGCAATCGCAGCTAAAACTAAATTTTTCATCTTTTCTCCTTTGATAAAATGTCTCGCGATTTTATCAAATTTAAGCTTTATAAATCTGGTTAAATTTGAGCGGACGGCAAAAACGGGTTAAATTTAAAGGTCGCGGCAAATTTGACGCTACGGTTTGCGCGCGAGAGCGACTATCTGCGGTGGTACGAACCGTCGCGCCCATCCTGATGATGTCTAGGCGCGTCGCGGCCGTCTTTGTGAGCGTATTTTTTATGGCACGACGAGACTCAACGCACCAGCTGCTACCAAAAAGGCTAAATTTCTTAGCTTAGCCGCGTTTTTACGGATTTTAAAATCATTTCTTTTTTGCGTTAAGGCGCTAAATAATATCCGCAAGAGGTTAAAAAACGCGAATTTATCAAAGATAAAAGCGTTTTTCGCTAAACTCGCGTAAAAAATTTAAAGGAAAAATTTGAATAGACTAAGCGTGGACGAGGCGGTAAATTTGATAGAAAACGCCAAGCTTTGCGAGCTTGGAGCGATGGCTCT
Organism: uncultured Campylobacter sp.; assembly: GCA_963518765.1. Taxonomy (GTDB): domain Bacteria; phylum Campylobacterota; class Campylobacteria; order Campylobacterales; family Campylobacteraceae; genus Campylobacter_A. Next base: position 2,713 of record CAUQMN010000228.1, on the reverse strand, counting down.
AGCGCGTAAGCGCGAGCTACATCCCCAGGGCGTCACAACCTTTATCGTGGATCGAAACATCAACTACACGAACGCGTGCTGGGTGGACTGTAAATTTTGCGCGTTTTACCGCGATCATAAGGACGAGGACGCCTACGTGCTGGGCTTTGATGAGATCGGGCAAAAGATCGAGGAACTCATCGCTATCGGCGGGACGCAAATTTTATTTCAAGGCGGCGTACACCCGAAGCTAAAAATCGAGTGGTACGAGGATCTCGTGGAGTTTATAGCAAAAAAATATCCAAGCATCACGATTCACGGATTTTCCGCGGTCGAGATCGACTATATCGCGAGGATCTCGCGCATAAACACCAGGGAGGCGCTACGCCGTCTGCGAGAAAAGGGTCTCTACTCGATGCCCGGAGCCGGCGCAGAGATACTTAGCGACCGCGTCCGCGACGTGATCGCGCCTAAAAAATGCGACGTAGAGACCTGGCTGCGCATCCACCGCGAGGCGCACGAGGAGGGGCTAAAGACGACTGCTACGATGATGTTTGGCACCGTCGAAACCACGCGCGAGATCGTGGAGCACTGGGATTATATCAGGAGCCTGCAGGACGAGACGGGCGGCTTTAGAGCGTTTATCTTGTGGAGCTTTCAGGGGCTAAATACGCACCTAGCCGCCGAACGTCCCGAGATCAAAAAGCAAAGCTCGAATCGCTATCTACGCCTGCTTGCGGTCTCTAGGCTGTTTTTAGATAACGTACCAAACATCCAAAGCAGCTGGGTCACGCAGGGCAGCTACATCGGGCAGCTGGCGCTACTGTTTGGCGCAAACGACCTAGGCAGCACGATGATGGAGGAAAACGTCGTCAAGGCCGCGGGCGCTAGCTACCGAATGAATCAAGACGAGATGATACGTCTCATCAAAGACATCGGCGAAAAACCCGCCAAACGCAATACCAATTACGACATTTTAGAAAGGTTTTATTGATGAAAATCATAAATTTAAAAGCCGCAAATTTACAAATCCCAGCCGTTTACGAGGCGAGCAAAACCCTGCCCGCGGTGAGCCTAAAGCTTATTTTTAAGGTTGCCGGAGCTTGCGCGGAGGAGAAGGCCGGACTTGCTAAATTCGTCGCTAAAATTTTCGACGAAGGCACGCTAAGCGAGGGCGCGGCGGGCTTTGCTAAAGAGCTTGAAACGCGAGCGATTAGCCTTTATGCGAGCGCAGGATTTGAGACCTTTGCGTTTGAGCTAAACTGTCTAAAGGAGCACTTTTCTTTTGCGCTTGCTAAGCTAAAAGAGCTTTTAGAGGAGCCCAATTTAAGCCAAAAAAGCTTTGAGAAGGTGCGAACTTTGACTCTGGGCGAGATATCTAGCAACGAGAGCGACTACGATTATCTAGCTAGGGTCGCGCTAAACGGACTGCTATATCCCGGTACGAATCTAGCAAGGCCTAGTATCGGCACGAAGCAAAGCGTGGAGAGCATCACGCTAGAGGACGTTAAAAATTTCATCGCTAGCAAGCTTGATCTGGCAAATTTATTCGTAGTGCTGGGCGGCGAAGTGGCGCCGGAGGAGCTAAATTTAGACGAGATTTTAAGCCCCTTAAAGACAGGCGAGCTGCGCGAGCTAAAGCTTTTTAAAACCGATGAAAAATGCGGCGAAAAAGCCATCATCAAACCTAGTGAGCAAGCCTATATTTACTTCGGCGCGCCTTTTGACGTTTCCAGCAAAGAGCGCTATAAGGCTAAGGTCGCGACGTTTATTTTGGGCGAAGGCGGCTTTGGCAGTAGACTGATGGAGGAGATCCGCGTAAAGCGAGGGTTGGCGTATTCGGCGTATGCTAGGAGCGAATTTGCGCTAAGCCATTCTCAAATTTGGGGCTATCTACAAACCAAAAACGAAAGCAGGAGCGAGGCGGTCGCGGTCGTGAAAGACGAATTTGCAAAATTCGTCAAAAACGGCGTGAAAGCAGGCGAGCTAGCGCAGGCTAAAAGATTTTTGCTAGGCTCGCAGCCGCTACGCCAAGAGACGCTTTTTAACCGCTTAAACATCGCTCAGAGCGAGTTTTATAACGGCTTTAAACTAGGAAATTTTAAAGACGAGCTAGAAAAAATCTCGAAGCTAAAGCTTGCCGAGCTAAACGCGTTTATCGCGGAGCATGCGGAGATAGAAAAGCTCAGTTTTGCCGTGCTTTACAATGAAATTTGATGAAAAAGACAGAATAAATCTAAAAAAAATCGGCGTAACCACTCTGCTCGATCTAGCGCTAAAGCTTCCTAAAAGCTTCGAGGATACGAGCCTGGCTGCCGCGCCAAAAGACGGACACGTGAGCGTCGCCGTAGAGATAAAAAGCGCGTATCGCCAAGGCGGAATGTTGCACACCGTATGCTGGTGCGAGGCGTGGGAGCAAAACGTCAAAATCGTGATTTTTAACGCCAAGCCTTGGCATTACGGTGCGTTTAAGGTCGGCAAAAGCGTGTTTGTAAGCGGCAAATGCGCCTACGCCTACGGCTCGTGGCAGCTAACCAATCCCAAAATCGTAACGAAAATAAACGAAATCATACCCAAATACAAGCTCTCTCTAAGAGACGATTCGTTTAAAAATTTGATCCAAAAATACGTAAATTTGCCCAATTTGCTTGAGGCGGGACTTGCGCCTAAGGAGGCCGATTTTTTGCTAGATCTGCACAGAGGAGACGAAAAAAGCGTCCGGATACTAGATGCC
>CAUQMN010000227.1:0-3274 GCA_963518765.1 uncultured Campylobacter sp. | reverse complement strand
CGACTGAGCCGAGTACTGATTTTAAGCATGCCTCAGGATTTGCGGTTAGTTTTCTAACGGCTTTTTCGGCTAGGGTTTTCATCGCGTTTTCAAGGATAAAGATAGAGTTAAATAACGCATAAGCGATGCCCGGCTCAAACGCGTTTAGCTCAAATTCGCCTCTCTCGCTGCAAAGCATGATGGTTACGTCGTTGCCGATTACCTCGTAGCACGCCTCGCCTACGACCTCTGCGATGACCGGATTTACTTTACCAGGCATGATAGAGCTGCCGGGCTGCATTTGCGGTAAATTTATCTCGCCAAGACCGCATCTTGGGCCCGAGTTCATTAGTCTTAAATCGTTTGCGATCTTGCTTAATCTAACGGCAGCGGTTTTTAGCGCGCCGCTAACGTGAACGAAATCGGCAGTGTCTTGAGTAGCCGCGATGAAATCATCGGCAGGTTTGAAATTTACGCCCGTGATTTGGCTTAAAATTTTATGAACGGCCGCTTTGTAATCAGGATGGCAGTTGATGCCAGTTCCGATCGCGGTCGCGCCCATGTTTAGCACAGCCATAGACTCTCTTGCGGCGGTAATTTTTTCGATATCGCTTTTGATGTAGCTCGCAAATGCGTTAAACGTGTTGCCAAGCGTAGTAGGAACGGCATCTTCCAGCTCGGTTCTACCCATTTTGATGATGTCTTTGAAGTCTTTTGCTTTAGCTTCTAGCTCGTTTTTAAGTAGCTCCATAGCCTTTAAAAGATCGGTTAGTTTAGCGTATGTAGCGACTTTGATCGAACTTGGATAAGTGTCGTTGGTGCTTTGGCCTAAATTCGTATGGTCGTTTGGATGCAGATACTGATACTCGCCTTTTTTGTGTCCTAGGCTCTCAAGCGCGACGTTTGTTATAACTTCGTTTGCGTTCATATTGGTGCTAGTTCCGGCACCGCCTTGGATCATATCTACTACGAATTGATCTAAATATTTACCCGCGATTAGCTCGTCGCACGCTTTTGCGATTGCGTCGGCTTTTTGCGCGTCTAGAACGCCGACTTCTTTGTTGGCTAAGGCCGCAGCCTTTTTGATTTGGGCAAATGCCTTTACGAAATACGGATAATCTTTAAGCGGTCGTCCGCTCATGTGGAAATTCTCAAGCGCCCTAAACGTTTGCACTCCGTAATATACGTCGTCGGCTATCTCTAGCTCGCCTATGAAGTCGTGTTCTCTTCTGGTTCCCATATCGGTTCTCCTTGTGATGAAATTGAATAATGAAACTATAGCGCAATTAAACTGATTTTTAAATTAAGATTTTAATTTTTTATTTATTTTTTTATTACGAATTTATCATTTTTTTAAACTTTATTTTATGCTAAAAGCGCTAGCTATATCTGAAAAAAACGTGGATACATATAAATTTTGATATTAAATTACATCTTAGGCTAAACCTGTTATACATACTTTTTAATATCAAAAATTTGTAAGATATTTTCGTTTTATTTTATCATTTCGGCTATTTTTATCAATAAACTTAAGAAAAGATACTAATATTATCCTATAAATTTAAGCTAGTCTTTATTTAAATTTACAAGCGCGTTGTCGCGTCGAACCAAAAAGTGGATAAATTTAATGTTAGTTCTAAATATATTTAGATAAAATATCCCAAAAATTTATAAAGGAAAAAGATGCAAACGAGCTTTATGAGGCGTCTAAACACGGCAAAAGCGCTAGGCATGACGTCCGGGATTTTAGTTATTTTAAATTTACTCTCGCAAGAGATGGTTTTACCTAAAAGCCTCTTTGATATCGCAACGAGCGCGCGCGTAGCGATGTTGTTCGTCTCCGTCATCTGCCTTTACGGCGCGATATCAAAGGTAAACAAACTTGCAGGCGGAGGCGTATTTAAGCTTTACCGCATTTTTATCGCGGTTAGTAGCGCTATGATTTTGCTAAGCTTTAGCGCAAACTATGCCCCCGCTAGCACACACAAGGTCCTATTTTTTGTTATTTGCGGCACGGCCGTACTTGCTTTTTTGCTTTGGATAAAGGTAAATTTTAAACTCGGCGCCGTCACGCAAAACGCCCTATTTTCAGGCTACGCGGTGCTTTGCATCGTAGGCACGCTTATCGCCGCGGCGCTAAAGTTTTTGCTTACCAAAGCCCTGCGCGACCCTTATCCTATCGAGCTTACGGTGCTTGGCATCTACCTAGCGCTAGGGTTTATCTACGTGCTTGCCTGGTCGAGGGTAGATTACGTCGAAAATCGCAATCAAGACTAAGTAGGTCCCGTCAAATTCGCGTTTTGAGCAAATTTAGACGACAAAAGCGAAAAATCGCGCGACTATGCTGAACTCGTTTAAATTTAAGCAAAGCCAAATTTAAATTTATCGTAAATACGTAAATTTAAACTAGCGACGACTTTGAATTTAACTCTACGAAACTCTAAATTTAGCCTAAAACCGTTTGATGCTATCGTTCATTTCAGCTTGTTTCTTGGCGCGTTTTTGTCGGCTTAATACTAGGGCAGTATGTAGCGCAAATTTCATATTTTTACGGGCGCTTAGACGCAAGAAACGCGTAACCTTAAAAAAGCTAAAAGTTGCGGGCAAGTATCGCCGCTAACGCAAAAACATCCTAATATCAAGCATCTAAAAGCCTAAAAACTGCAATTAACGATTCCAAAAAACGGCAATAAACGCAAGCAAAAAAGGCGAGGTAAAAATTCACTTTAAAATTAAATTTAACCCCAAGTCGCCTAATAAAGCGCGCCGTGCAGGTAATGCTGCAGCCCGGCAAGGCAAATTTACCGCAAAATAATAGTTGCCGCAACCAAGGCAGCTACGATAACCGCCGTTATGAAGTAAAATTAGCAGGCCGAGCATTTGCGCGCCCGGGCATAAAAGCTCGCATCGCTGCGACCTCGGTCGCCAAGCGGGGCAAAATGCAGCTCTAAAATACTGCAAAACCGGAGAATTTATAATTTTACAATCGCCAAAAATCGCTATGGCCGCGTTTTAAAATTTGCTAAAACTATGCCTTGGATAAAGCGGCGATTTAAACAAAAAAGCGCAAATTTATGTTTTATTTTTTTTCATTGACGTAAATTTGAGATTGCGTCGTCTTGGCTCATAAAAAATTTAGGAGTGACTTTATAATGACAAAATGTTTAAAATTCGGTGCTAATATTTGCGCCACAAAATTTAAGGAGAAAAAATGAGAAAATTTATACTTTTAGGAGCGGCTGCAGCGATGGCTTTTGCTGAAATTACTACGGTGCAAGTTAGTCCCGAAGCGATA
>CAUQMN010000226.1:0-3281 GCA_963518765.1 uncultured Campylobacter sp. | reverse complement strand
AAAGTTTACGTTGGATACAATAGTAAATATTTTTTCAAAGGAGTAAAAATGGCACAGCCGGCGTACATCAGGATAGAAGGCTCTTCGCAAGGCCTAATTTCAAGCGGAGCATCTACGGAAACCAGTATAGGCAACCGTTATCAGTCGGGACACGAAGATGAAATCATGGCGCAGGAAGTATCTCATATAGTAAACGTCCCTGTAGATCCGCAAAGCGGTCAGCCTTCAGGACAAAGAGTACATAAACCTTTTGTTTTTACGTCATCGTTAAACAAGGCGGTTCCGCTACTTTACAATGCGCTAACTAGCGGAGAAAGACTAAACAACGTAGAAGTTCATTGGTTTAGAACATCTACTAGCGGCGGTGCGGAGCACTATTTTACCACTAAGCTGGAAGATGCGATAATAACCGACATAACCCTCGTCATGCCAAATGCTCAGGATAAAAACAACAACGATAAGACGGAGTTGTTTAAGGTCTCTATGAACTATAGAAAGATAACTTGGGAGCACGTTGCGGCAGGAACCAGCGGAAGCGATGACTGGAGAGAAAACTCAAGAAGCTAAACTAAATTTAGGAGGCTTGCCTTGCAAGTCTCTTACTATATTTACAATCGCCCTTTAAAACGGTAATTATAAATATAGTATGGTAAATTTAAAGGCTATGGTGTATTTATAAAATTTAGATAAATTTGATCTATCATAAAACGCTTTGCATTGCCGCCGTATTAAAACGTTTTAAAATTTAAGTCGGCCGCATCAACTAAAAGCGTGGAAGAATACAAATTTGAGCTATTAAGAGTATAGGGACGTACGCATGGATTCACAAAAAACGATTTCGTATGCAAATTTGACTATAAACGGACAGATTTTTACCGTAACGAAGGCTACGATAAAAGAGAGCTTGGAAGAGATATTTTTCGCAGAGTGCGAAGGATACTGCGAAAGTATGGAAAGTCCGCTTGTTCAAAGCTTAAATTCTACTCTTTTAAATGATCCGGACGGATATAAATTCCTAGACAAGCAAGCCGTTTTAAAAATAAAAAAGATAGCATTGCAAAACGCAAGCGATAAAAGCTCCGTTAGCTTACCCGGTAGCCAAGATGCGGACGAATCGGTATATAACGGAATAATATCCGAAGTGGGATATATAGGAACGTCAAATGCAGGGAGTCATAAAAGCTCTATTTCTCAAAAGTATTTTTTTAAATTCGTTTTAAGCTCTCCGCTGTTTAGGCTATCGATAAATTCGGCAAATAGAATTTTTACCGACCAGACCATAATAGACGTTGTAAAAGAGATTTTAAAATTTTACCGAACCTCGCTGATAAAAGAGGTTGATTTTTCTAATATAAAAAACTCTTACGAGCCAAGAGAGTATATCTCGCAATACAATGAAAGCGATTTAAATTTCTTGCAAAGGATTTGCTTTAATAACGGTATATATTTTTATGAGGACGATAAAAAGATATATTTTTACGATACCGTAACTATTTCCGGTCTTAAGCCGGCAAGTCAAGACGGCGCGACTTTAAACGCTCCTTCTGGCTTTAGGGAGGTAAATTTTAATCCAAATATCAACAATACATTAAAACAAGAGTGCATAAAAGCTATAAATAAGACCGAAATTTTAAACGCCAACAACTTTTCTTATTCTTCGCAAAACACTATGTATCCCACCGTTTTAGATACGGTAAATTCCAAACAAAACGAGAAGACTAAATACAATGCGCATCTTCATTTAGGTCAGTATTCTTTTACGCAGCAAGAGTCTTTAAATATCCCTACGGAGCTAAAAAGGCGTAGATCTATTTTAAATTTAAATACCTATATAGCAGATTCCAACGTATTTGGTTTGAAGTTAAATAGCGGGGTGTCTTTAAGCTATGATCCCTCTGCCTTAAAAAACGATACTAAATTTGATTTTAAAGTCATAGCCCTCGTTCAAAATTTCGTAGACGAGACGAATTTGGAAAATAGACTAGATACTAGCGATATAGTCCCAATCTCCGGCAAAAGCTTCTCGACATCTTATAGCAATCAAATAATAATGCTTCCTTATAGTACCGTATACGTGCCAAACTTTAAAACAAAGCCTAGATCCCCGGAAGTAACCTTGGGGGTAGTTATAGGAAACAACGGCATAGACGACGAAAAAAATACCATCCATACCGATGAACACGGCCGCGTAAAAGTAAGAATCAATGCCTTTTCTTCTCAGGAGACGGTGGATAATCGTTTTAACCCAAACGGCATCGACTCAACAAATACCAAAGACTACTCTCATAGCGCTTATTTAAGAGTAATGACGCCTATAGCCAGTAGCGATTCGGGGTTTTTTGCTATACCTAGGATAGGCGACGAAGTCGTAGTGTCGTTTCTGGAAGGGGATATAGATAAGCCTATGGTTAGCGCTAGTTTATATAATGCCTACAACCCGCAGCTGCCAAATTTACCCAGCGATTACCATCAAACTACGTTAAGCTCAAAAACCATAGGCGTAAACGAAAGCGGTAGAAATGAATTTACTTTTTCAAATTTAAAAGACAAAGAGCATATTTATTTAAAAGCCCAGAAAGATTACGGCGAACTCATACAGCATGATTTTACCCAAACCATACTAAACGATAAGTCCTCAAAAGTCCTAGGAACCTACACCGAAAGAATACAAGAAGCTCACGTACAAACCATAGACCTAGCCAAAAACGTAAACGTAGGGGCGGAATATCTCACAACGGTGGGCCTTAGCAAAGATACGGTGGTGGGACTATCAAACACGGTAAACGTAGGGGTAGATAATAAAATAAGAGTCGGCCAAGATAGCTCAGAATATGTAGGAAACGATAAAAATGTCGAAATAAAAGGAAATTTAGATACTATCATCTATCAAAACGAAAATCGAACCGTCAAAGAAGATAAAAAAGACGTGATCGAAGGCAGTTATGAGATGAGCTCTTCAAAGGGAATAAACAAATACACCCAAGAGCACATAGTCCTCCAAGCCGACAACTACATAGATATAAAATCCAAGTCAAATTTAACCACCAACACAGACTCTCAGCATACGGAGGTCGCAGATTCTAAATTTGCAGATATTAAGTCAAACTACGAGGTGGATGCGGGTAATCAAATCTTGCATCAAGTCGGCAACGCTCAAATCCAGATAATGTCAAATAACGTAATTATTAGAGCCGGCGGGGTAGAAGCGATATTTGATCAACGAGGCATAACCGTCATAGGCGGAGAAGTAAGAGCGGAGTAAGGTGTATCTCTCATAGATA
>CAUQMN010000225.1:0-3296 GCA_963518765.1 uncultured Campylobacter sp. | reverse complement strand
ACGTATCTGTAGCCGTTTTGGGTCAAATTTTGCTCCGCGGCAAGCTCGATGAGGAAGTTTGCTATGCGGCCTTTGGCGCTTTCAAAGAGTATGGATTTTATGATTTGGTGTTGTAAAAGCGCGATGTTTGCGAGCGAGTCGGCATAGGCCTTTGCAAAACGCTCGTTTTTTAGCAGTTCGCCGACGTCGCGCACATCGATAAAGTAAATTTCGCTATCCTCTAAAATCTCCAGCGCGCAGGCGTCGCTTAGGATCGTGATGTTGTCTTTTTGTAGGTTATAAAGGATAAATTCCTCGCCGTCCTCGAAAAACGCGAGCTTGCCGGAGCCGCTTTTAAATATCGCGACGCTGATGCCTTCAGCATAAACCGTGCTACCTTTAGTTAGGATGCGGCGGTTAAATTTAGCGATTTCGTCATTGCTTAAAGATGAGACGACGTTCGTTTCTAGTAGTCCTAACCTTGATCTTTTCACGTTTTTACCTTAAATAAACTCGTATTTTAGCCTACGCAATATTAAATAACATTAAAATTTATTATCCCCGCGAGTAAATGACGCTTAAAGCTAAAAAGCAGACTAGTTAAAAGAACGAATTTGTGTATCCTTAAATAAAAATATTAATCTTTAAATCAAATTTATGCTTACAACTGCGCAAAGCCGTCCGGGCGCATCGCGGTATGGACTACGGCGCCGATTTTACCGCGCAAAACGGCTCGTAAAGGACGGCAAGATTTGCTTAAAATGGATGCTTTGAAAAAATTTGCAAAGCCCAAAACGCTTAAGCCTCCAGGCGGCAAAGCTAAAGAGTATCTACGATAAGCGCAGTAGGCTTAAAAAGCTGGTTTTACGGGCGTTTGCGATTTTTAGCGGATAATTAAATCAGCCGCCGCAAAAATCCCCCCAAGCAGGTAGTTTGTTCTAGCTTTGCAGGCTTAAATCTCCCGCACCAGGACGGCAACGACGCGGAGCGCTATGTTTAGCGGCTTTAAATTTAGCGCGTATTTGCCCCAGCTAGCGCCTTCTTTTGGGTTGTTTACGCTAAATTTTACCGCCGCGTGCCTGTTTTTACGATTTTTACTTTACCTCTTTTAGCTGCGAAATTTGGGCTAAATTTATCCTTTTATGAGTCTAAAACCGCTAAAATCTCTAAAAAATTTAAAGGCCAAAAATGTTTAACGGACTAATCCGAGAGATCGCGCAGGTTGCGAGTTATTCGCAAAATACCCTGCGACTTAAAGCCGCATACCGCCCGAATTTAGGCGATAGCGTCGCGGTAAACGGCGCGTGTCTTAGCGTGACGGGGCTGCACGCAGACGGCTTTAGCGTGGAGCTTAGCGCTGAAACCAGAGCGCACGTCGCGACGGAAAATTTGCGCGGACGCGTGCATATAGAGCCTGCGATGCGGCTAGCCGACCGCGTGGACGGGCATCTGCTGCAAGGTCACATCGACGCTATCGGCGAGGTCGCGCGTATAAAGCGGCGCGAAAACGGGGTTGATTTTTATATAAATTTGCCCTCTAGCGTCATGCCTTTGATGGCGAACAAAGGCAGCATCGCAGTCGAGGGCGTGAGCCTCACGATCAACGAAGTTTTGCCCGCTGGCGTGCGCCTCACGATCATTCCGATCACCTTTCGCGAGAGCTTGTTCGGCGAGTTTGAGCCGGGGCGCCGCGTAAACGTAGAAAGCGACCTGCTCGCGCGCTACGTGGCTAGACAGCTGGGGTTTGGCCGCAGCGCCCAAAACGGCGGCAAAAGTGAGATCAGCTGGGACGAGTCGCAGCACATCGCGAGCCTTTATTAAGCTTTTGCGAAGCAAAATTTATAGCTTGCGAATTTAGCTTGCAAAACCGCACTCTTTACGGAGCGCGCGGCGAGGAAAAAGAAAAAATGAAGCTGGAAATTTTAGACGTAGTTTTTGAAAGCGAGCGCTTGAAGCTCGGCTTTACGACGCGATTTGGCGGCGTAAGCAAGGGGGCGCATGAGGGGTTAAATTTAGCGGGTCACGTAGGCGACCTACCTGCAAACGTGGCGAAAAATCGCGAAATTTTAGCCGCTGTGCTTGATATCGCGCCTTTTAATCTAAAATTTATGCGTCAAATTCACTCAAATCGCGTGGAAATTTTGCGAGATTTAAAGGATGAGCTACCGCCTTGCGACGGCGTGATAACGGCGCTTAGAGGCGTTACGCTTTGCGTTTTGGTCGCCGACTGCTCGCCCGTTTTGATCGCGGACGAGAGGCGGGGCGTAGTTGCCGCCGTGCATGCGGGCAGGGCGGGCGTAACGGGTAAAATTTGCACGAATGCAGTCAAGTTGATGAAAAGCGAGTTTGGCTGCGAGGCTGGCGATTTGCGCGTGTTCGTGGGTGCAAATATCAAGGCGCGAAACTACGAGGTGGGAGGGCTTGATCTAGGCGAGTTTAACCGCTATAAAAAAGAGGATAAATTTGACATGGAGGCGGCCTTGCGGGACGAATTTACCGCGCTTGGCGTAGGGCGAGCGGAGTTTGATCCGCGCTGCACGTTTGAAACGCAGGAGCTGTTTTCCTACCGTAGAGACGGCGTCACGGGGCGATTTTGCGGGTTTATCATGAATAAGCCCGTGCCTATGAAGCGTAAAAATTAAGCGCAATTTGCACGCGCGTTTTAAAGCTCGTTGCGCCGCCATGCTAAACTAGTGAGAGTTAAAATTTATTCAAAAGTATCTAAAATTTAGCCCTTAACGCCGTAAAATAAGGTATCGGTAAAGCGTTTCAGACTAAATGAGGCCGCCTTTAGGCGTTTAAAAACTCGGGCAAATTTTGGTCGAAATTTAGAGCGCGCGGATCGGTAAATTTAGTTGAAATTTTTGTTACGTTTACCAAAAAGGGCTAAAATTTAAACCGTAATCTCATAAAAAAGGAGCCCAAATGAGAAAAATTTTAGTTTGTTTGATCGTCGCCACGAGCGCAGTTTTTGCGGCGCAAACGAGATCTTCTAACGAGATGGTAAGCGTCCCTGCGAGCGCGCCTGCAAATTCGGCAAATAAGCAGTTTGAAGACGCATTAGCGATGTATCAAGTCTCTGATTTCAAAGAGGCGGCGAGACTGTTTAATCTAGCGTGCGAAGGCGGACACGCGCGTGCTTGCTACGATATAGGCGCGATGATCACTAGCGGCAAGGTCGCGGCAATACAGCCTGAAGCGGCGGTTAAATTTTACGAGCGAGCGTACAAAATGGGCGATAAGCTGGGCAGCTACGCATTAGAGTACTCAAAGCATACTGGCGCCGGCGAAGCAAAAGAGTAAGCGGGGTGGTCTGA
>CAUQMN010000224.1:0-3318 GCA_963518765.1 uncultured Campylobacter sp. | reverse complement strand
TCGCTGGCGCCCAGGCTTTTGTAGCTTAGTCCGCCGCTAGCTACGACGAGATTTTTGGCGTAAAATTTATCTCCGTTTTCGGTGACGACCTCGAAAATTTCGTCTAAATTTCGCTTGACGTTTTGTAAATTAGGCGCGTCGTTGTCGCAAGAGCCCTCAAATTTGTCGCCGTTTAGCGCCGAAAAAGCGTCCGCAATTTCGCCGTTTTCATCGGTCGAAATTTTCCTCGCGCTTTTTACGCAAACATTGCAAAATATTTGGGCTCCGCTTTGTCTAGCGCGCTTTAAAAGCACGCCTAAAACGTCTTTTGCTCCGCTTTCGCAGAAAAATTGACTCTGCTTTTGCTCGTTAAATTTTAGCTCGCCGAAAAAATTTAAAACGTCTTTGAAGTCTAGATTTTTTATGATATTTTTCACGAAATTTGCGTCGCCTAGGTAGTTTGACGCGTCTATGCAGCGGTTTGTGACGTTACATCTGCCCCCGCCGCTAGCTAGGATTTTCTTGCCCGCCGAGCCGTTTTTTTCGAGTAGGGCGACGCTTTTACCGCGTAAATTCGCCGCTAAAAATAGCCCCGCCGCGCCCGCTCCGATTATCAAAACGTCGTAAATTTTGCAAATTTTAGCCATCGCAAACCTTAAAATTTACGCGCGGCAAAGCTAGCTAAAATCAAAAGCTATTTTTTAGCGCTAGGAATTTTTGCTCTTGCGCTTCGTCTAGTTTCATTTTTTCGTTGCGATTTACGAAAAGCTTAAATATCGCGTTGTAATCCGCGTCGTAAAAGTGCAGGCTGTGTCCTAGAAAGCCCATAAATTTGGTGCTTACAAAGCCGATAGCGCAAACCGTGTCCTCTTTTAGATGGCCGCCTAAAAATCCGCTTTTACCGCTAAAATTTAAAAATCCCTGCGCGCGCTTTGGTGCTTGGACGCTCGTTTTTATCTCGATGATAAACTCGGGCGTATTTTTGATAAAAAGCATCTCGCCCCAAGTGCTGATTTCTTCAAAAATTTTCATCAAATTTTCTGCGCTGACCTGCTTAAATTCGTCATCGCCGCGGTACTGCAAGATATCGTATTCGCGTACGTTTAGTTGTTTGGCCGCGTCGTAAACGGACATCTTTTTGTCCTCGAAAAGCTCGTCGATTTGTTTTTTTAGATCGCTCATTTTTGTCCTTTTTGGGATTAGATTTTGATAATGGTATTTAAAAATAGCTAAAAACCCGCTAAATTTGCGCGTTTTGCGCCCTTTCATTTAAAGCGCCGATCGAGCCGCAAATTTAGTCGCCGGGCGCGGACGATTTTTTAAATTTGCTCCGTCCGCAAACTCGTTAAACGCCTAAAAACCGCTTTATCTCCGCCTCGCTTGTTAGCTTGGAGTTAAATTTAACGACTAAATTTTGGGCGTTTTTGTAGCATTCTACGACGCCTTTTTGCTTTTCGACCTCGGCCATATCGGCATTTACGTCCGCAGGCAGGTAGACGTTTTTAAAGATATTGGGGTTATCTAGCCACTTTAGCGAGACTAGCCACGCTACGCAAAGCGCCGTAACTATGGCCGCTAGCGCGTCTAGACCGTAAAAGTTAAGCACCGCTCCGCCTCCGATGCCGCCGATAAAATTTCCCATGTAGCCAAACGAGTTAAAGATACCTAGAGCCGCGCCTTTTTGGCTAACTTTGCTAAATTTGGACGCCATTGATTGCAAGATCGGCTCGTGCAGGTTAAATCCGATAAAAAATATAATCACGCCCGCGTAAAATAGCGGCTTGTGTCCGAGCGAAAGCGCGAAAAGCCCGTAGCTAGCGACGAAAAGCGATACGCCGATGATTAAAATTTGTTTTGTGATGCGCCTTGTTTCGCCTACCGCGCCGCCCACGCCCATAGCGATAAAGCCAAATGCCGTAGCGACGGCGTAAATGCCGCTTAGATCGCTTTTTTGCATGCCAAAGTAGCGCACGACGGCGATGGGAATGATGATAAAAGCCGCCGACATCAGCATTTTTTGCATGAAATTGCTAACGTTCATCAGAAGCAAATTTCTATTTGCAAGCAGCTTTAGCGCGGGAGTTTTGGCTTGAGAGTGCGCGATCTTAGGCTATTTACCCACGGCCGTGTATAAAAGTACGATGCAAACGACCGTAACCGCGATCGAGAGGTAAAAGAGGCTTGAAAGCCCGTATCTGTGGCTAAGGATCGGAGAAAGAATCATCGAAAGCGTAAAGCTAAGGCCGATAAACGCGCCCATCATCGCCATCGCGTGTCCGCGCACTTCCTCCTTGGTCATATCGCTCATAAACGCCGTAGCCACCGCACCTATCGCGCCCGCGCCCTGGATAAATCTACCCAAAATCATCGTGTAGATATCGGTAGCGACTGCGCAGATAGCAGCTCCTGCGATAAATACGAGTAGGCCCGCTAGCATCGAGTTTTTACGCCCGAAGCGGTCTGAAATATAGCCGAAAACCACCTGAAACGCGATCTGCGAAATCGCGTAAACGCCGATGAGAACGCCCACTAAAAACTCGGTCGCGCCCTCAAGCTCGAGCGCGTAGACGCTAATAACGGGGAGAATAATGAAAAGCCCGAAAAATCTGCTGCCGATGATGAAGGATAGGGGCAAAGCGCTTTTTACTATCATAAATTTCCTTTTTTAAAAGGAGTGATTTTACCCGAATTTTGATAATACGTAAATTAAAGCCGAACTTTGATAAAATGCGCGAACTAAAAAATAGCATAGCGAAGTATTTTTGGGTTATTTTTACGGTTGCGCAGATGAAATTTTGCTTAGGTTAGGCACGTAGCCTGTCTGGCGAAATTTTAGCAAGCTACGTAAAAAGAACCAAAAAGACAAGCTAGAAAAAGGAAAAAATTTGAAAATAGTTTTAGCAACATCCAACTCCGACAAAGTACGCGAAATAAAAGATTTTTTAAAAGATTATAAAATTTACGCACTGCACGAAATTTGCGAGCCCTTTGACATCGCCGAGGACGGCGCGACTTTCGCCGCAAACGCGCTAATCAAAGCTCGCGCCGTGCAGGCAAAACTGCGCGAGCTAAATTTGGCGGACGAGTTTATCGCGCTAAGCGACGATAGCGGCATCAGCGTGGAGGCTCTTGGCGGCAGGCCCGGGATTTACTCGGCGAGATTTAGCGATATGAACGAGCGCGGGCAGATAACGGGCAAAAGCGCGAGCGATGCTAGCAACCGCGCAAAGCTGATTGCGGAGCTAAAGGCGCTAAATTTGACTAGCTCTCCCGCGTTTTACACCGCCTGTATCGCGGTTAGCTCAAATTTAGGCGACTTTACGGCACACGGCTTTATGC
>CAUQMN010000223.1:0-3319 GCA_963518765.1 uncultured Campylobacter sp. | reverse complement strand
CGCGGTTTGGGCGCTACTGATCGGGCTTGGAGCAATGGAGTTTAAGCGGCTAAAAAAGGCGATAAAAACTAAAAATTTCGCCGCTTTTAGAGCCAAAATGCGCCTAAAAATCGCGGCTGATTTTGTTTTGGTACTAATTGCAAGCGGGGTGAGATGAAATTTTTATATTCAAAAGAGGCAAAAAACGAGCAAATAAGGCTTGATGGCGAAGCGTTTTTGCACCTGAAGGCGCGGCGCGCGAAGGTAGGCGAGCGCATCGACGTGCGAAATTTGACCGACGGACAAAATCACATCTATGAGATCGTAAATTTAGACAAAAGGGGTGCGGAGCTAAATTTGATATTTTCGCACGACGTGGAGGCGCGAAATAGCGATCTAACGCTAGCCTGGGCCGTCGTCGATCCAAAAACGATCGAAAAAACGCTGCCCGGCCTAAACGAAACGGGCGTAGCTAAAGTCGTCTTTTTTTACGGCGAATTTTCGCAAAAAAACTTTAAGCTCGATTTTTCGCGGCTAGAGCGCATTTTGATAAGCTCGTGCGAACAGTGCGGACGAAACGATTTAATGAAATTTGAAATTTATAAAAGCCTGAACGAGCTAGTAAAATTTTATCCAAATATCGCTCTTGTCGACTTTGAGGGCGAAAACCTAGACGGCTACGCGGGCAAGGAAATTTTAGCGGTCGGGCCCGAGGGCGGATTTAGCGGGAGCGAGCGAGAGACGGTCTCGAAAAAATACGGACTGAGAGCGAAAAATATTTTGCGCTCGCAAACGGCGATTTTAGGCATAGCGGCTAAAATTTTGATTTAAATTTGATTTTTTACGAAGTTTTTTGTATAATCTCGCCTTACTTTAAATGAAAATTAAAAAATCAGACGATAAAAGGATAAAATGATGAAAAAAGAAATTCATCCGGAATTTGTTGAGTGCAAAGTAACTTGCGCTTGCGGCAACACCTTCACTACGAAGTCAAACAAAAGTGAGATCAGAGTGGATATCTGCTCAGAGTGCCATCCGTTTTTTACGGGCAGCGAAAAGATCGTAGATAGCGCAGGCCGCGTCGATAAATTTAAGAAAAAATATAACTTAAAATAATCCTTTGCTATATTTTATTCCTACTCCGATAGGAAATTTAAGCGATATCTCGTTTCGCGCTTTGAGCGTTTTGCGCGAATGCGAGATACTCTTTTGCGAAGATACCAGAGTCGCAAAATCTCTCATAAACCTGCTAAATACGCGTTTTGACGCAAATATAAACATCCAAAATTTTATCCCGCTACACACGCATAACGAAAATGAAATTTTGTCCAAAATAAAGCTTGAGATTTTTGATAAAAACGTCGCGTTTTTAAGCGATGCTGGAATGCCTGGCATCAGCGATCCGGGAGCCGCGCTAGTAAATTTCGCGATAAAAAACGATATCGCATACGAAGTATTAAGCGGATCAAACGCCGCGCTCTTAGCCGTCGTCGCAAGCGGTCTTTGCGAAAAAGAATTTTGCTTTTTAGGATTTTTGCCAAACAACGGCAAAGAACGAGCCGCAGCGGTGCAAAATGCGCTAAATTCGCCGTTTCCCGCAATCATCTACGAAAGTCCCAAACGCATACTTTCGCTTATTTTAGACTTTGCCAAACTTGAGCCGGATAGAGAAATTTTTGCCATAAAAGAGGCGACGAAAAAATTTGAAACAAAATTTAGGGCCGCGGCAAGCAAGCTGGCAAAAAAGCTACAAGAAGCGAATCTAAGTGGCGAGTGGTGCGTCGTAGTGCAAAAAAATCCAAATTTTACCTCAGAAAAAATCACTCAAAACGATATTTTAGAACTTGAAATTTCGCCTAAAGCCAAGGCCAAACTCCTAGCAAAAATTACGGGCAAAAGCGCTAAAGAAATTTACTCCGAACTTGCTAGATAAAATCGCATACGGACTTAGCAAAGGGCGAAATTATCTAAAAATTTAGCTAAATTTTACCGATTTTTAGCTATCATCAGGCGATGATAATATACGGTAAACAGCTATTTTTGCACATCATAAAAAACCATAAAAAAAACGTCAAAACGGTCTATCTCGCCAAAGAGTGCGATAAGGCGCTATTTTCGCAGATCGTAGGCGTCGGCGCGCCGATAAAACGCGTAGATAACCAAAAAGCTCAAGCTCTCGCGCGCGGCGGCAATCACCAAGGTTTTTTAGCCGAGGTCGAAGAGTTTGAGTTTAAGAGTATCGACGAGATAAAAAAACAAAATTTTATAGCGGTTTTATACGGACTTAGCGACGTCGGAAACATCGGCGCCATCGTCAGAACGGCGCATGCGCTCGGCTGCGGAGGCATCGTCGTCGTCGCTAAAAATTTAGCGATGGAAGGCATCCTGCGAGCTAGTAGCGCAGCGGCTTACGAGGCAAACATCGCTCTCGTAGAAGACGGCCTTAGCTTACTAAACGAGCTAAAACAAGTCGGATTTAAAATTTACGCCACGGCAAGCGGCGGCAAAAACGCCCACGAGGTCAAATTTGGCCAGAAAGTCGCGCTCGTGATGGGTAGCGAGGGCGAAGGTTTACACAAAAAAGTCCTCGCCAAAAGCGACGAAATAATAGGAATAAAAATGAAAAACGGCTGGGACAGCCTAAACGTCTCGGCTGCGTTTGCTATACTTTGCGATAGGATTATAAATGAATGACATAAATTTGCTAAAAGAACTTGGGCCCAGCGAAGTCGCTAGAATAACGCACATCGAAGTCGAATACGTGCGCTACATCGCCGATAAAAATTTTGAGAAATTAGCACGTTTTAACGTTAAGGGCTTTATTAAAATCCTAGAGCGCGAGCTAGATATAGACTTTACGCAATGGATGAGCGAGTATGATGCTTTTATGGCCGAGCACGAGGGCGAACTAAAGCACAAAACCATAACCATATCGCCTAAAATACCGGCCTATACCGCAAGCGAAAAATCATCTTACGGCGGTATGCTAGGCGGTATCGTTACCATTTGCGCGATCGGCGCTTTAGTATATTTTTTCGAGCCTCAAAAATATATCGGCGATCTCTCAAGCCTCTTTGAGGACAAAAATAAAAGCGTAACTTACTCCGATGCGACGACCGTGCGACAAGCCGCCAAAAACCTAGACGCCATTAAAGATGCAAATATCACGGTCAGCGTGTCGTCCTCTCCCTCTACAAAAGCGCAAGACGAGCTTAGCAATAGCGAAGAAAACGTCTCAAATTTAGCTATGCCTAATGCCGGCCAACCTCTACCCGAGATAAACGTAACCGTCGCGATGGTCGCGCAGCCAAAGCCTATAGAGCAAAATACCGGTCAAAAT